>NZ_JBLYNV010000007.1:0-130494 GCF_049310165.1 Endozoicomonas sp. ALE010
CAGAACTGGTCAACAACGATGACTGGATGGAAGAGTTCCTACAAGGGCTGTGATATGCATTCACACGTTGCAGGTGAAAAACACCTTCTATATTTCGCTGCTGGCTGGTTAATAACGGTATAGCATTAAGAAGGTCTTGAAACCCCGGAACCCAACACAACGCTTGCACAAACAACGATAACTTCACCGACCATTACCTGTAACTGGCAGTGATTTGGAATCCTCCGCCGACTCCTAAAACGAACTCTCAGCCTATGATGCCTTGTACGCTATACCCGTTGTCTTGACAGTGGGAGCCGCCACGTACGGCCTTTGCGCTTATGCCAGCTACAGGGCCATCAGGGAGGCAAATCCGTTATTATCAACAGGACAAGCTTTTCACAATCACTCAGACATCCGCTGTCTTTCCAGCGGACACAATATCAACTGGCCGCTTTAGCTGACCCATCAACTGGCTCTGGAAGAACGCCGGAAGCACTTGAAATGAAGACGGTCGTTTAGAAAATTAGGTATCAGGTCTTCCTTTGCATATGCAAGATTAAAGATCTGACCGCCAGTGAGGTGGCGGATGTGATGGATAACCTCACACAACGCACTTCCTCGACCAGCTTGAAGCCTGGCGCGCGCTCAGTCCTGAGCGGCCAGAACATTCTGGCAAGCACTGTTGGATGAAATCCTTGCCAACTGTGTCATTTACACTCACCGGTGGCAGGAAGGCGATATTGTTTTCTGGGATAACTCTCAAGTCATGCACCGTGGGCAACTCTATGACTCAAGGCATTATCAGCGAGTTGGCCTCAGGTTAGGGGTTGTGGCCCGGGAAGAAACCACTCTGCGACATAGCGAATTATTGAGGTGGGGAACCTTGCAACTATAAATCTGTCGAATCCAATGGATGATTAGTAACCGGTAATGAAAAAATGAATGCAACATATTTTTCTTTTGCCACTACTGCTGCTGCAAAAATTAACTCCATGGTTTACAGCTCAAAGGCTATGGGTGGAAAACAGCAAACATCAAGGACATTGTGCAAAACGGTAACAACTGCGGAAGAGCCGGTAGAGCCGCGAATAAATAAGCGCAAAGCAATGGATGAAAGGCCCATCATTGCGGATCTTGGCAAAAAAAGTTGTAAAATAACCACTCCTGATCACCAGATTGCTGTCAGGCAGAGTCCACAGCCTTCAGAATCAGGGCAAGCAAGTATCTCACAGAAACTTTCTGATCCCCCTGTCTTACCAGGTCAAAATATACAGAGAGACCTGGATCAGCCCGTTGAAATAAATGGAAGACAATATACTCGTCAGGAAATTGCCGGGTTGACCATACCAGAACTTAATCAGGTTCTAAAGAAAGAAGAAAATAAAGACGTTTGTAAATTTGTAAGGTATTTGCGAAGAACTGAGAAGAATAAAGGTTACTCTGAAAAAAGCAGAGGATTGAAAGTTATTAAAATGAAATACATTGATAAGCAAATAAAAGTAATGAAATCAGAAAAGGATAGACTGAAATTAGAGAATAAAAATCTATCCCGGGAAATAAAGGCCATTAATAAAAAATGTAAAGATGTTGGGCGGTTAATTTGCATTAATAAGAATCAAATAATAGGCAGAAAGTAAACAGAGGTCTTTCTTTTTGAGCATGGTAAAGATTTAAGACCTGCTGTTTTTTTTCTAGCTACTTTCAAACAGCCTTTTATTGTTACTACAGAACTACCAAAAAGTTCTAATCATTAAAAACCACCGCCGCCACCGAAGCTACAGTCACCGCCGCCACCGCCGCCGAAGCTGCATTCACCGCCGCCGAAGCTGCATTCACCGCCACCGAAGCTATAGTCACCGCCGCCACCAGAGTAACAGTCATCGTGACTACTATAAGTATAAGCACTACGGCTGTGATTACTGCTGCTGGCGAGTAAAGTACCTGCAACCAATCCTGTACTCAAGGTGTTTCGCATGAAACTGGAAGCTCCGGAGTAGCCAGTACTTTTGCCTCCGGAGATGGAAGATGTGCTCGGGGGGTGAGCTTTGACATGCGCTCTAATGGTTTGTCTTCGAGCCTGAGAGAATTTTTTCGCCGGAGTATTTGGCACATTTGTCGTTGACCTCCGTGTGTATGGTTCACTTTTCGGTTGGTCAACAGAGGTACAGCTAAAGCAACTCCACAGACCTTTTCTCCTGGTCTTGGGCGCTTGTTTCTCCGTTACACAATCGGAGCGCACAGTGGCCCCTGAAATGGATTCCATAGAAATCTCCAGTGTTTCAAAGTTCGACAGGTAATGTTTATTTATAAGTCCGCGTTATTGCATGATTCCTGATGACAGGGACAACATTTGGCGGAACACCATGGAGCCTAGTCATGATTCCGGATATGGCAAATTTTCTATGTTTTTTTTGGCTATGTTTCCTTTAAAGGCACTGTTCGGGAACAATCGTGAATAAATTCAGTCCAATTCGATGAGTCAGGCAAGCTGGATTTATTGAACGATGAATATTTCAGGCAACTATCAACCAATGGCCCAAAGTGGAAACAATCTTCGGCACTGTCAATCCTGTCAGAATGAACGACAAGCCTTGCAAGAGGCGGCCCTGGATGAAAGCTCCGCAGTGGTGTGTCTGGGATGCTGTTTCTGCATGGAATTAAGTTTGGGATACGGCTGGATTGCGTCTGGTTTCTTTGGTGTGCTATGTGCCGAAATGTGCCAGCCATTTTTATTGAACCTGAGCGTTGATTTAGCTGATGAGCGGCTGAAAGATCGCAAGTGCGATCACACGGATAACTTGACGCCCCGGCTTAACGTTAGTGATAGCAGCACCAGAACCGACATTGCAGCTGCCAGGGCAACGGGTTCAGTTGATGACCGTCCGACTACACAGTCCCGGCCTGTCACTGTTCAGCCAGAGGAAAACTCAGACAGATACCCTCGCCCAATCAGGCGTGGCAGAAAGAAACGTCGCCGGTAGCGCTGGAATTAACCTGATCTGATACGTATGGCAACACTTCTGCTCTTTCACGTGTTTATCAATAGACATTGCTCTTCTATTTTATTTTCTTAACCGGGCAGCAGTGATACTGCCCACATTATCATTATCAACATCTTCATCAGCAACACGTTGCGATTCGACAAAATCAGCCCACACAGCAACGTCATGTTTATTGTACAAACAAACAGGAATTTGCCAGCAGTATTTTTTCAGACTATCAGGCAATGGCAACTGATCCAGAACTATATACTGATCAGTGGCTGCATATCGTTTGATGATCGATCGGCACAAATACTTTAATGAGTAAGGGCTATCCACAATATTCTCAATGGATAAAATCTCATTAAAGTTCCTGTCGATAATGCGTAGTGGACTTTCTGCAAGAAACTTTCCTGTCAGTGAGGTTGCCTTGGCAATGCATTGAAACGTACTGGTTTTATCAGGTATTTGTTGAAACAGAATTCTGAGTATTTCATCCTCACCATTGAGGGCGGCGAGGTAAAATAGACGGGAGTCATAACCCATGACTGCCTTGTGCCACCCCCTGCTCAGGATGAGCTCTACCTCACTGGAAAAACCACCTGCGATGACCGTCAGCAGCGGAAACCAATGATTGTGGTCCAGTGTGAAGACTTCTACCTTTTGCCGGATAAGGAACCGTAGAAGATCTGTGTTTCTGGACTCATTGGCGTAGTAACAGGCGAGCTGGAAGACAGAGGTGAAGGTTTTGCAGTTCCTTGCATTGATATCCGCACCATATTGTACAAGTCGTTCTGCCACCTGTTTATTCCCTTTGCGGCAGGCAGACATCAGCGGAGTCGAACCATAGGTGTTGACCGCTTCAACATCTGCTCCGGCCACCAACAGTATCTGGGTAACCTCTTCGTTGCCTACTTCAGCAGCAGCATGCAAGGGGCCGAACATCATCGAATCTGTCTTCTCAATATCTGCGCCCGCAGCCAAAAGCATCCCGGTGACCTCTGTACAGTTCTGGTCGGCAGCCGCTATCAGGGGGGTCCAACTGGCACTGTCGGCCTGGTCCACATCAGCTTTTGCACGAATCAGCTTTCTGACATGCTCGGGCTGATTAAAATAGGCGGCCCTGGTCATTAGTGTAAATCCCTCATCATCTACTGTGTTCAAGTCACCTGACGACAGAGCTTCATCAATTGAACGACATTGGTCTAATACACTGGGCAGAGTATCTGCTCCGTTCAATTGCCCGTTCAGTTCAGGGGGGAGCGTTTCAGCAGGTTTCACTTTACGATTGTCCAGTCTGGGCATCGTGCCCACTTCAAGCTGGTTGTCAGCGGTTGGCAATTGACGGTTAGTAATCTGATCTTCTGGATATTGGTCGCTGGACAGACTGCTAGGGACAACCGGAAGCGAACTCGATAATCTTTCTGCTGGACCCACACTACCTCCCGGGAAATCAGGACAATATGACAGCATCTCTATTAGAGAGATAAACGTCATGAAAGTTCCTGATCGGGCAGCTAATCGCAATAGCTCATGACGGTTTCGTCATGATGAAAAGCTGTCCTTGCAATGTGGGGCGGAAAATATACGACACTAATTTTTTAATTGGTGCCATTAGATCCTTCATAAGCAACCATATTAAATGCCCTGGAGCGCAGATTGCTGGCCAGTTTGCCTTGGGCTGGATCGGGGTAACTTTTCTGAAGACGCTCCAGAACATGCATAAGGACAATGCGTGATTCGGCATCGAGCTTTGGCTCTATACATTCAAGGACTGCCAGGACATTAATGCGCGTCATTGCCATCAGTGCGCGGGCAGGACCAACAGCCTGACCGATTGCCAGGTTGAGTTCATCGATCATAATGCTGGTAAGTGACCTGGCGTGGGTCGAGTCACCTGAAGCCAGCACAGGGGAATCGTAATTTAGCAGTGTTGACGGGCCAGAGTCCATCGGGGTGATCAAGTCAACCACATAAATCCAGTCTTTCCTTGTACGCGTTCCTTTTAAACGGAGAATGAGGTTGCAGAAGCAACAGTTTATGCCGTAGTAAACCTCATTGAAGTCGTTGGTATGAAGCGGTTCGTACTTATCCGGCAAGTAGCCACCCTGCTTGGCAGCTTCCTCCAGCCAGCCATAGAGTTGACCTTTGATGCTACTGAAATCCTTTCTGTTAAGCACCAAAAGATCGGTATCCCTTGGCGTGACTGAGCGTTTAATAAGATCCGGGAATATTTCGGCTGGTAACAGGTCGCTGCTGGTTGCCAGCTCAAATGCCTCGCTCCCCCAGAGTGACTGAACCTGTAGCTGGTAAGCACGGCTTCCCAAATATGCCACAGACTTCTTATCATGATTCAACGCCTGTACCCCCCTGGCTATTTGCTCATGAAAATAATCTCTTGTCGTGAGGGTCTGCGGAGTATCTAACCTGACAGATTTGTTGTTGTTTGCGATAAAGTTTGCCAGAGAGTCAAGGCTTTTTCTGGTTTGTTTTTTAGAGCGGCCATTATGAGTCGGGACTGGATTCAGTTTATGACTGACAGTGGTTTTGGCTAATGATAGCTCTTTAGAGATATCCAGGTCTTTTAAGCCGCGTGCTATGAATTCAATATTTTTTTTCAATCTTTTCCTGTTACCAGCTGAAGCCTGTTCAAGTTTGGCAATCGTTGGAAACTCATTTTTGAGAATGTCGACCCGTTTACTGCTAACGGTAGCCAGAGCATCATTCAAATGCATAATTTGTTGCAAGCTGTCGTATAAAGTAGCGTGAATTGACTCGAACAGAACAATTTTCAGGCACTTGTCTTCATTAATGACGTGTTCTCTGATTTTGTTTAAGTGACTGAAAGCATCTTTGAAACTGGATTTGATGCTTTGGTTGAACTTATGGAATTGATCAGTTTTCTCTGTGATCCCGGCAGCATTTGCTTTGATTTTTTCATTCCCTTTCTCTTTGGTCACCTTAAGTGCGGGTGATAAATCACTGGTATGAATGCTGGTAAGGCAGGCTTCCAGATCACTGAATATTGAAGCGCATGCACAAATTTGCTCAATGAGCACTACGCAGTAATGACTGCACTGGGAGAACATTCGCAATAACTCAGTGTGCGGTGATTGTGCACTGTTGGCGAAAATATTGGTTAGCCATTCACAGGATGTTCGGTCCAGTTCCGAGATGTTGATGCCTGGATTGTAGGCATCGCACTCTTTATTAATGAGCTTTAAAATATCATGCTTCTGAAGCAGAGTTCGTGCCAGGAAGGATTTCAGGTACTCAGAAAGCGGTTGCGGATCGTCATTTGTTATTCCATCCCCGGCAGTATATTGCATGATGATTTTTTTGGCCTGATCAAAGCTATTCCTGATGGTCGTCTCGTGATTGTTGGTCAGAGTCTGTATTCTTTGCCTGGCCAGTGATAAACGACGGTGGAATGAGCAGTCTTTCATTGCGTCATCGGGCAATAAGTCAAGCTCATGCAACTGCTCTTCCCATCGGTTCAGAGTATCCAGTATTTTTTGCAAATACTCGGTTTTCTCGACCGGTATTAACGGTGAATGGTTCTCAGTTTCAGCCTCCTTGTGATCAAGAAGGTAACTCAGGTAATTAGAAGCAGTTCCAAGCCCTTTAATGAAATAATAGCTAAGGGGGTAGCATCTGGATTGTGTATACTCATCAAGTTCACTATGCCAGCTTTCGATGTTAATTCCTGCCGTATTGTCATGTTTAAGTGCTTGAATAACCGGCTCCAGTGAATACTTGCTGTGGAAAACTATTCGAGTGGTTGCTTCATAAGCCTTTTTGGTTTCCTCCCATCGGCCTGATATTGAAGCTGCATGTATTAAATCTGCACAGAATAGATGCTGCCCAATCGTCCGATTATCAACGCAGACGGGTTGAAATTCGTGATCACCAGATTCTTCCCTGTATCGATCAATTGATTTGAAAAGTTGGTCAGAGGCGATATGCAGGATAGGCTTTTTCCTGTTCAAGTCTTCCCATGCACCTGTAGCAATGGCAGTGAGCATATCGCTGATCCCTTCATTTAGCATGTCAGACTCTTTCGGATCAAAGCCAGGGTGTTTCTGGGGTGGCACATGCTTAATTGAGTGGAGCTTCCTGATGTGCGGTTTTACTCGTGCCCGCAGGGCGATATCTTTTCTGACATCACCGTTTCTTAGCAATGTCTCCACAACACAACGAACAAAGGATAAATGGCAGACAATAATTACACTCAGAAAGCTGATGGATTGCTGGCCCGGAGAGTCATCCCTGGGGTACCATTGCCATAGCATTTTGATGAGAACACGATACTGCATGGCCAGGTGCAGCGTTACTTCACTCATATCATTGCTCAGAAACAGCAGTTTGGAGAGTTTGATATATTGACTTTTGTCAGCGAACTTTTTTGTGTTGTACCAATCAACAAGTTGGTAAGCATTGTCTCTGAATACCAGATATTTATCGGCGAGACACCTGAGCGAAATCAGACTATCGTAGATTAAGCTATGGAACTGGTGACGATCGGTATCAAGAAACGTTCTTTCGAGGAATTCCTGATCAAGTTGCGCGCTAAGTTTGGATAATACCTCCTTGAAGTTTCGGACACTCCCTATCGTAATTGTCTGAGGGGACGACGTTATTCTGAAAAGGGGAAGAGTACACACAACGCTGTCATCATCAGGCAGAGGCTTCATGAACACGTCGGAGACAGGGCCGGAGGCTGATGACGGTTGCGGAAGGCTCTGCCCGGCAGCTGAGGTCAGTTCAGGTGTATGATACGTTTTATCGACAGGACTGGTCTCCGTCTGTCTTTCAGTCAGTGACAAATCACTGGGCTGGGAGTATTCCGGGCCATTGATGTTATCACTGCTCACGAAATGAAGTTCTGGTTTGATTACAGAAGCCACTGCTGTCGTTGGGTCTGCGCCCACCAATGCTTCTGAGCGGTGCTCAGTGGTGTATCCGTCAGGGGCTGGACGGGGGAAGGGCGGCGGAGTAAATGTGTTTTCGATATTTTGCATAATTATTTTTAAAGAACAGCATATAATAACTGGATATATTTATTATTCAGACATAATTACTCTGATTTGGTTCCATAGATTTAATTACGCTCAAGGAGTCGATTGCTCCAGCCATATCTATTTTGGTACTAAAGTACATAAAAGTGGCTTGGGAACTGTCCTCACTAAGACACTGATTTTTTAATTGGCTTCATTAGAGCCTTCATAAGCAACCCTATTAAATGCCCTGGAGCGCAGATGGCTGGCCAGTTTGCCTTGGGCTTCATCGGGGTAACGGTTCTGAAGACGCTCCAGAACATGCATAAGCACAATGCGTGATACGGGATCGAGCTTTGGCTCTAAATATTCAAGGACTGCCAGGACATTAATGCGCGTCATGGCCATCAGTGAACGGAAATGGCTAACGCTAACCGCCTGATTGATTGCCAGGTTGAGCTCATCCACCATAATGCTGGTCAGTGGCCTTGCCCAGGTCGAGTCACCTGAAGGCAGCACGGGGGAATCGTAAGTGAGCAGTGGTGACGGGCCTGAGTCCATCGGGGAGATCAAGTCAACCACATAAGCCCAGTCTTTCTGGAAATAACTTCCACTTAAAGAAACAATAAGGTTGCAGCAGCAACAGTTTTTGCCGTAGTAAAACTTGTTGTCATTGTCAGGAACAAACAGTTGATATTCCCCTGGCACATTGTCGTCTATACCGGCAGCTTTCTTCAGACGGATAGAGATTTGTGTTTTGATTTCACTGAATTTCTTCTGGTCAAGCACTAAAAGATCGGTATCCCTTGGCGTGACTGAGCGATTAATAAGATCATTAGATATTTCGGCTGGTAACAGATGGCTGCCGGTTGCCAGCGCAAATGCATTATTCCCCCAAAGTGACTGAATCTGCATCTGATAAGCACGGCTCCCCAGATAGACCACAGGCAAACCTTGATGTTGCATCGTCTGCACTTCGCTGGCTATTTGCTTCTGAAAATAATCTCTTTTACTGAGGGTTTCCTGAGTATCTGACCGGATAGTTATTGCATTGGCAAAACCTGCCAGAGTATCACTGTGATTGATGACTTGATTGTTGCGTTGACCTTTTTTAATCTGGCCTGAATTCGGTTTACGCCTGCCAGAGGTGTTGGCTAATGATAGCTCTTTTGAGTCATTCAGCTCTTTTAAGCACTTTGCTATGAAAGTAATATTTTTATTCAATCTTTTCCCACAACTTGTGGTAGCCTGTTCAAGGTTGATAACAGTTGGAAATTCATTTTTGAGAATGTCGATCCGTTTACTGCTAACGGTAATCAGGGCAGAGTTCAAATGCTGAAGTTGTAACAAACTGTGGTATAAAGTCGCCTGAATTGACTCTGAAAGCACAATTTTCAGGCATTTGTCTAGCCCATTATTATTGAGTTCTCTGATTTTTTTTAAGTGACTGAAAGCATGTTTGAAAAAGGTTTTGGAACTTTGGTTTAACTGGTCAAATCTATCAATTTCCTCTTTAATCCCGGAAGCATTTGCTTTGATTTTATCTTTCCATTTCTCTTTGGCCATCTTAAGTGAGCGTGATGCTTCACTTGTATGAATGCTGGTAAGGCAGGTCTCCAGCTCACTGAATATTGAAGCGCAGTCACAAATATGCTCAACGAGCATTGCACAGTTATAACAGCCGTGGAAGAACGTTAGCAATAATTCGGTGTGTGGTGTTGGTGCATCGTCTGCAAAAGTTTTAATCAGGGATTCACAGGATTCTTTGTTCAGTGCTGAGATGTTAATGTTTGGATTGAATACACTGCACTCTTTATTAATGAACTTTAAAATATCATTATTATGGAGAAGTATTTGTGTCAGCCGGGATTCCAGATATGCAGGAAGCGGTTGCAGATTGTCATTTGTTATCCCATCCGAGGCGCTATGTGGCATGATGGCTTTTTCGGCCTCATGAAAGCTCTTCTTGATGGCCATCTCGTGATTTTTGGTCAGAGTCAGCAATCTTAGCCAGGCGAGAGATAAACGGCGGTGGTATTTGCAGTCTTTCATTGCAACACTGGCCAACAAGCCAAGCTCCTGCAACTGGTCTGTCCATGTATCCAGAACATTCAGTATTTGGTTCAGCTCTTCCGTCTTCATTACCTTTATTAGTGGTGACTGGTTCTCCGTGGCACTCTCCTTGTGAGCAAGAAGGGTACTCAGGTAAGTAGAAGCAGCTTCAAGCCCAAGGGTAAAATACATGCCAGGGGAGTAGGGGCGGGATTGTGTGAATTCATTAAAATCATTATGCCAGTTCTCAATGTTGATTCCTGCTGTGTTATGTTTAAGTGCCTGAATAACCGGCTCCAGTGAATACTTGCCATGGAAAACTATTCGAGTGGTTGCTTTAAAAGCCTTATCGGCTTCGTCCCATCGTCCTGCCATTAAAGCAGCATGGAATAACTCTGCACAAAATAGATGTTGCTCAATCGTCAGTTGATAAATGCAGACTGGTTGGAAATTTTTTTGATCATTCCCTTCTTTCCTGTATCGATCAATTGATCTGAAAAGGTATTCAGAGGTGGTTTTCAGGATATCTTGAGGAGCTTCCCTGTTCACGGTTTCCAATGTCCCTGTGGCAATGGCAGTGAGCATATTGCTGATGCCTTCATTCAGGGTGCCGGTACCGTGTGGTTTTATGTCAGGGTGTTCCCGGGGGCGCGCATGTATAACTGTGTGGAAGTTAAGTGGTTCTGTTGGTGCCCGCACGGCGATGTGCTTGTTGAAATCAGCGTATCTTATCAGGCCCTCCACAAGACAACAGATATATGACAAATGGCAAACCAGAGATTCACTCAGAAAGCTGATTGATGGCTGGTGCGGGTAATCAACCCCAGAGGGCCATCGACATAGCATTTTGTTGAGATCACGATAGAGCATGCCTAGCCTCAGTATTTCCTTACACATATCATCACTCAGAAACAGCTGTTTGGAAAATGTGGCATGGATTTCTATGTAGGCAAATTTTAAGGTGTTATACCATTCAACATGTTTGTAGGAACTGTCTTTGAATGCTTGATATTTATCAGCAAGATGTTTGAGATAAGCCAGTCTATTGCAGATTAAGCTATGGAACTGGTAACTATCTAGGTCCAGAAACTTTCCAGCGAGAAATTCCTCATCAAGTTCCATTTTAAAGATGGATAATTCATCCTTGAAGTTTTGGACATCCGTGGTGGTAATTTCCAGAGGTTTGGGCAGTGTCATGTCGAAAAAGGGAAGAGTGTCCATGATGGTGTCATCATCATCAGTCAGAGGCTTCATGAACACGTCAGAGACAAGACAGAAGACGGATGACTGTTCCGGCTGGTTCTGCCCGGCAGCTGAGGTCAGTTCAGGTGTATGATACGTTTTATCGACAGGACTGGTCTCCGTCTGTCTTTCAGTCAGTGACAAATCACCGGGCTGAGAGTATTCCGGGTCATTGATGATATCACTGCCCGGAGAATGAAGTTCTGGTTTGATTGCAGAAGCCCTGGCAGTGGTTGATGTGTCCGCCAATTCTTCTGAGCCAGTGGTGTGCCCTTCAGGGACAGGCCGGGGGCAGGATGGCAGAGTAAATGTGTTTTCGATATTGTTCATAATTATTATTGAAAGAACGTTATGTAATAATTGGATAAGTTTTATTAATCAGACATAATTAATCCAATTTGGTTCCATGGAATTAATTACGCTCAGGGAATTGGAGGCAAGTCTTTCTTTTTGAACACATTCAAGAGCTGATCGTGGTTTTTACGTGACACCGGCCTTGCTAATTTTGGAACTTTATTAAATAAAAGTGGGCTGGTTTAAAAATAACGTTTTTTGACTTAACCAGGATGTTTCATAAACGTGCTCCCGATCTTGCTTATGAAATATCCGGGTTAACGATGATTGCCTGAATACTTCTTTAATCAGATACTTTTTGTGAAACCTGTTCGGTTGATCGAATATGGTCTGTTGATGGTTGGGGAATCAGAATTTTATTTTTGGGCATCAAAGATTCAATACCAAACATCGGTTTTCCTGACACCGGTTTTTCAAAATTTGGCACCGATTTTTTCGAAATTTTAGCTATGGCCTCATATTATAAATAATTAAATTAATCACCAGAGATTATGTTCATAGCGGTTCCAATGCTCATAAGAATTCCATGGCGCAAACTGAATCTCTTGGGATTCTGATCACTGCTCCAGATAAAAGTTCCATAATGAGGGATAATTTCAGCTTCTTGGTGGGAAAATTTTGCTGCTGTGTATTGAGCACAATGGCGGCAGGGTTGATTAGAGAATCTGTTGCTCGATTTTATGAAAAATGGATTTAAAAGATATAACCTGGGTTGACCCTTAGCACTAAAGAAATTGTCAATAACTGAACGAGATCACACTTTTCATAAAACATTAGAATACTATGATCTCGCCTATTCTGAAGCGCAAATATTATCTCCAGTTCCTTATTAAAGGCTTAACAAAGATTGGTTGCCTGATTACATTTTTAGTTCAGACTCAAATCCCAGCAAATTCCTGATGTTTTCAGCTACAGTGGTGCCTCTACAAGCCTTCTCAAATGTTTCTAATGCTTCTTTATAGGTCTCTCCGCAATAGAGGGAATGAGTGTTTTCTCCACCACTCTTGGTGGGAAATGTTTCACCACAGTACACGACATTATTGTGGGAATCGTATTCAAAAAACGTTTTACACCGGGTTGGATTGGACGCCAGGAGGAAGAACGTGCCATCATCAAATTGACCAGCATACATTGAATGTGGGTCGCTTGGTTGAATATATTTATGTGGACTAAATCGGCGGGCATGATTCAAATCTATATCATTGAAAATATAAACTCCTGTAAACTCTTTCACGGTATCTTTACATTCCGAGTACTTCTCTTCGTGCAATAATCCATCGAATGCTAGGGAGTATTTCAACATGTCCTTATAATCAAGGTCATTGTACTGGCGTTCAATTTTTATCATATTCCTGAATTCAAGCGGAGGAGGACCTGATGATGATGTAACTGATTGCATGCACCAGGTTTTCATAAGATAGTCTTTCTCCGACTGTGACTTGAATGGGTGAAAATCAGGTTGCGGTATTTTGGTAGCTGGAACAACTTCTTTAGCCGTTAAATTATTAAACTTTGCTGTGGCACCTGTTTTTGCCGTAGCATCCTCGGTTGTTTCAGGCTTTTGTTGTTCTTGCCACGCCATTTTTCGGTAAGTTGATGCTGATATTGGGGAAGTCATAAAAATTACTTGTATTCTGATTAATTAAGTTGATGACAAGGGGTTATGTTCAAAGCGTTTCCAACACTCATGAGTATTTCCTGGTGCAAGGTGGAACTCTGTCAGTTTTGACCACTAATTCAAATGAAAGTTTCGTGATGAGGCATAATTGCTGCTTCTTGGTGGAAAAGTTTTTCTCGGTAACTTTTCGCTCAAAGGTATGAGTCATGATTTTTTTGAATCCCGGACTGCGCTCTGGTGAAATCGGGTGCCTCTGACTTTATCCATTGCTCAAAAGCCTTTAATGATTCATCTATTTTTGTGCTGTCATAATCATTGATATTCCGAAAGTATTTCTTCATTGATAAATTGCACTCATATTCATTCTTTTTATGTTTGTCCATATTCGCTGAAAAGTCATCCAGCCAATGTTTTCCTTGTTGATTAATGATCAATAGTTTCATGAATTCCACTGTGGTAATAGGGCTAACAGCTATAATTTTGTGCTTCAGGCAGCATTTGGCTATTTCTAATCGACGCACATCTGAGCAACTCTCCCATATTTTTATAAAGTGATTTCTGTATTTTTCCAGGGTATGTCTATCACAAATGTTAGCCTTAAAACTATCTATCATGTTTTGACCTTCATGATCTAATTCAAAACACAACATTTTATTATTTTCTGTGCTCCTGAAACTTTTTTCGGATTTCTGCTCTCCCCCATCGTTTGTGTTGATGCCAAATTCTATGTATTCGTGTTCAAGAGGAAACATGGCAAATTCTATAATGTTTACAATTAAAGCCAGAACCTCTTCTTTGGGTGCATGGCTACACACATCTTTTTCAGGGTCAACTAAATCTGACAAATCGCTCAGAAATAACGATGTTGCAAAGCTAAAGCACTTTTGATTTTCATCACGTACTTCTCTAAGGAAGGTGGTTCTGAAGTCAAAGTAAAAATTCCTGACATTTACAATTTTACGTTCATGGAATTTCGGGTTCTTTTTGATAAAATTCGATATAGTTTCAATATTACCCATCCTTATACGAAAAACTTCTTCAACAATAAATTGAAGTCTTTCCGGATGCTTGTTGATGACATTGTCAATCTGTTCAACGAGGATTTTTTTGGTTGTTTCATCCATAGGTGTCCTGCCCTTGACGCGCCTCTGAAAAAAAGCTTCCGCCACCACGAGACGACGCAAGTAATGACTTTTTTCCATCACCTCCAGCCATAGTTCCAGATTGAACTGCCCCTGACTGTTGATACATGATTGTGATATAGCCTGGGATAGCTTGGGTATACTGTCTGTTACCGGCTGACTATTTATTAATTCAGCAGGAGTAAATGTTGCGCTTTTTAACACTGATAATGAAAAGCATTCACCTTCAAAAGAGCAACCTTTAAAATAAACCTTTTCAAGACTTGCGTCGTTTAACTGCTCCATAGTGAATTGACAGTGCATGAATTGAGTTCTTTTAAGTTGGGTATCATTCATTGAGCAGCCTCTGAAATCCAACCCTACGAGCTCTGGGCCCAATATCTCAGCCTGTATTTTCAAACCATCCAACGACTGCAGTTTTCCTTCCAGCAGCTCTGGATTTTGTTGAAGCAGCAACTCTAAACTTTCTTCGCCACAGGCCTTGATGAGCATTTTGATGTTTCCGGGGATCCTGCTGAATAGAGCAGTTAACTCATAGTAACGGGTTGACGGGGAATACTGAAAAAGCGCTTCCAGCGGGCGTCCGTCAGGCCAGTGGCTGTAACGTCGCTTGAGGGCATGCAACAAATTTAACCGGTCTTCTGGAGAGCTGACGTGCAGCGATTTCAGTTCATCAAACAATGACAAAGGGTAGGCAAAGAAGATCTCGTGATATGGGGCTTGCATCAATTTCTGATAGTCATCATGCGAGCGCAGAATTATTTTAATATTACGTCGAAAGGCCTCCAAACCGGGGTGGAAACTGTGATAATCAAAATGATGTTCAATGGCACAGAGATCAAGACGGCCGAGCGCCTCAGATTTGATCAGCGCGGACAATAGCCCCCCATAAGTACTATGCCCGATTTTATGCTCGACAGGCTGGATACGGGCAAACACATCACGGGCGTCAACATTAACCTGACGATTCATATCCTTCGTAGTGGGCTCCAGGCCAATGTCCGTCCGTCGCTCAAAGGAACAAAGAGTGCCATCATTTGCCAGGCTGGACGTGAGAGTCTTATTACTGTCCGTGTTGCCAAGAAAACTGACATTGTGACCGGGACAGAACAACCGGGCAGGGTTTTCGGCAATGCCATGTGGCAGCCCCGGAAGGAAATATATCAGTCGTCCTGCACGAAAACGCAGCTGCTCCTCAAATTTAAGGGGCTGTTTTAGCAGCTCTTCAAGAAACGCTTTTTTTCTGGCGATTACCGAAACATCCGCGTTAGTATCTGCTGCTACGGCACGGTTCATATCACCAAGGCAACCATGATAGTTGGCCAGGGCGTCCAGCCACCGTTCCTCCAGGTCGCTGGCATCCGGTCGCTGACAATGAATGCCCAGCCCTGCCAACTCACTGAACAGCGCTTCAACCACTGATTTACCGTGTCCGGGCAAGGTCAGCGCCAGGCTATTTTGTAAGGCTCGGGCCTTAGGCAACCACTCGGGTATAAACTCAATATGCCCCTCCTGACTGACCGGTTTCAGTTCCGCCACTCGCACAGGTGAGGCACGCTGGCCGACATAATCAAGCTGAGTCTTGTTAAAATAACTGACGCTCTGACCTGTTTGCCTGGCGAAACCGTGACTGAATTCAGCCAATTGTACTTTTGCTTCACTATTTTCAGCGGCCCGCGAACAGACCCGTGCAGGAAAGGTGGGTTCAGGCAGTTGGACTAGGTTCAGGGAGTTCTTGCCAACAGACGGCCTGTCTGCTTCTAAAGACTCCCGGCAGATGGCGACATTGGCTTGCAGGTCTTTTATGGCCTTGTCGATGGCGTCGTGATGAGATGGGTGCCATCGCCCTTTATCCTGGATTAACTGCTGCGCCCATTGGTCACACTCATCGGCCAGGCTGGCCAGGTCGCTGCGCCAGTCCCGGTAACTGGCACTCAGGTGGCCCTGAAGGTAAAAGATCCATGTGTTCAGATGGTGCAATCCCCGTTCCAGGGCCAGGTTGTCTGCCAGTCGGTTGCTGGCATCCCGGACCAGCTGGAGAGACATCCGGGTAATCGGCTTGCCATCCTGATCCAGTCGCTGGCTAAGGCAGAGCTGTCCGCCATGGATATCCTGGCCCTTAACCTGCAGCCAGCCCCCGCGGATACCCGCCGCCGCGATGGCCTGATACTCTGCCATGGATACCCGCTCTCCGGCCTCGACGCTGTTGGCAAATCGGGTGGTGAGCCAGGCGATTCGATCATGAATCGTCTGCCGTAACCAGCTACGGTCACCGGGCAGGAAACCGCTGTGTTCGATCTGTTGGTCCAGAGTTTGCCAGTCAACTTCACGCAGCATCGCTTTCAGGGTCTGCCCCAGCAGCTCATCGTCCAATTGTGACAGGATAGCCACGCAGGGGTTGTGGATAACGTGGGAGTTCATTGCTGGTGCCTGGGGATCCCGCAGTTTTATCAACAGCAACGGCATGGAGGAAAAATCATCCTCTTGGGAGGCGGGTTCTGGTTTATCCGGACACGGATAGCGTGTGGCCATCCCGGCGAACTCCCAGTTCAACATCACCGGCTCCCCTTGCGGGGTCAGTTCAATGTTCTCCCAGGCTTCATTGACCATGGCTTCATTGCCAACGATGGTATTGACCAGTAACAATCTGGCCCACTGATTTGCAGGCAGGGATTGCAGAGGGTCTTTCCCACTTTTCAGGTTACCCGGCCAGTCACCGGGAATTTCACTGACCACATAACTGCAATCCTGTTCCTGATGGGCAAAGGTGACGGGGGCATTAACGCCCAGCAGTCGGGCGAGATTGGCCATCAGTGCCTGATTGCGGGCGCTTTCCAAAGAGACCGCCGTTTTGATGTAGTAGCACTGTTGCTGAACGGGGTCATTATACAGCTGTCCAATCCTGCTCCCTCCCACGCTCTCGATCTGCCGGTTCAGCCTGGCCAGGGAAAAGGCTGGTTCTGGCTTCACCGGGAGACCGGTAAAAGGTGTGATCAGCTTGCTGATGAAATCGGATTGTGTGCCTATGGTAAATAACTGATACTCGAGTGGCGAAGGATGGTGTTCCCACTGCTTTTTCGTGTTAACACACCGGGTAGAGGTTTTGCTGAAAAACTGTTTGGCTGTTTCGGCGCTGTCTTGCAAGTCGATGGAATACCAGAGATCGCCCTGGCTGGCAATCACCCGGCAGACCTCTCTGGCCAGACAGCGCCACGCTTCACGGCTTGTGTCATCATGGCAGTCGGCAAAACACTCCAGCTTGTCCATATAAAAACAACATCTGACCCGCATAACCTCCAGCGTATCGGCATCATGGAGCAGACTGCGCAGTGTCTGTATCTCCCCGGGCAGATGCTGGCAGGCATCCGGTCGATCCTTGTGGCGAATTGCTTCACCGCACTGCCAGGCCAGGGATTGCTCAATGCCACAGTTGCGCAGGTGCTCTTGCAAATTGTCACCGCTGGTCTTCTCCCATTCCGTGGTGTCTTTTCCATCTCCTTCACGGCCTGAATCATGGAACAGACAGGCCTTGACCAGTAACGGTACCAGGTGCTCAGGAAAGGACAGTGCTCGGTGATCATGTTGCTGTTTGCGTTGCTGCAGTATTGCCAGCGCCCAGATTGCACTCCGGCAGCTGTGCTGCAGGCCATGAATAAGGCGCGCTATGGTCTGGGAGGGTGGTAAAAAACTGGATGGGTGATATTCCTGAAGCAGGGCAGTTTTTACCGGAATCTCAATGGATTTGATAAACGGTTGGTCGATTATTGGCAGTCTGGACGTTTCCATTTTGGTGTGATGGCGGACCGATGCGCTTTCAGCAGTCGTCGATGTCGGCTTTTCATAAGCCGTTAGACTGATTTTCCGATGAGCGTTGCTAACCGCTATCTTGGGTATCTTGGGATCGGGTGTGTACTGGTCACTGGAAATAAAGTTTTCAGGCTTATTCGAAAGGCCGTCACCTGAGGGGATTAGGTTGTCATTAACCTGGACCTTTCTGGTGAACGTCATGCATTGTCTGTCGTTGTCGTCTGGTAGATTAACATCGACAGGGGTTTGTTTATCAGGGGCGTTCAAATTACTGGTGCTGGCCGAATTAATCATTGAGTCCACCTTTATCGTTCCCGTTCCCATTTTAAGTTTCTGAATTATTCGGCCATAAATTTTTGTAGTTTTTAGCCCGGATATCTCATAAATGTGCACCCGATCTCCCTTGTCTTTTGCCGCTGCGGGCGACAAGGTTCCCGGCTTTAGCATCCTGCGTCGTCGTGGCTCCCACATCCCTGTGGTCGTACGCGAGATTCGGGGCAGTTTATGAAATAACGTTTTGACCAATCGCTCAATAATTAGTTCCCGTCCAAAAACGCATCGGGCAATCCATGCTCAAATTTGAGGAGCACCTGAAAGATGCTCTGTTTGATTCCGTCAGGCCTGCTTACTTGATGGTTAGGTTAAATGCCTGGAGTTAATGTTATAACTTTTTAATTCTGAACTGCGTACGAAAAAAGCCGTAAACACCAATTTATTGCAACCATGCATCAGTAACGGGAGTAACTCATGTTGGCAAAAATAGCTACTTTCAGAAGCATAAACATTGTCATCAAACGATGGCTGGTACTCATCCTTCTGTCCCTGGCTACCGTTGCCACAGCAACCCAGACGCCAGAAAACAACACAGCTGAAGCTGTTGACAACGAGTCGATCAGCACGCCAGCAGATCCTGAGGATCTGGCCAGAATCAATCGGGCCGCGGGTGCCATCATGGGTGTACTGATTGGTGATGCACTGGGGCTGGGGACGCAGTGGTATTATGATATGGACGCCCTGCACAGGGAGCACGGCACCTGGGTTGACCACTATGTTGACCCCAAACCCGACGGCGATCACCGGTTCGCCAACGTCAGCCGGTTTCGCTACGAACAGGGATTACGCGCTGGTGATTTCTCCCAGACAGGGCAGGTTTACACGTTGTTGCTGGAGAGCCTGCATGAAAAAAAACAGCTTGTGGGCAATGACTTCTTCCAGCGTCTGGATACCTTATACGCCACACTCAGCGGGGAGGCCTTCTCAGGTCGTTACACCGAAAGCCTTCACCGAGCCTTGCTGAAATATCGAGCCCGGGGTATAGGCTGGAACGACCTGCGGTCGTTCGTCCCGCCTAACGATTCATCTGACGGCGCATTGCTGCTCGTTCCCCTTGCTGCCACCATCTCCGACCCTGAACATTTTGCCCGTGAAGCGGACCAGCTGCTGCAGGTGTTTTACCGTGATCACTTTGTCAGGGGTAACCATATCGTCTACGGTCTGGTTATCCAGGCGTTGATCAATGGCATCACTGTTGATGAGCTGGAAGATTACCTGAAGTCGATGGCTCGTAACCCTGCCATTGCCCCTGTTGTTGGTGGCTTCGACCGCTTCATAACCCCGGTCAATGGTAGCATCGCCCGCCGTCCGGACCTGGTCAGTATTCCAGAGCCGAAGTACGTCAGTCATCTCTTTGGTATGGACTGTCAGGTTATGCACTTGCTGCCCGCCGCTTACTACCTGATGTATCGGTTCCCGACTGATTTTGAGATGGCTACCCTCTCCGCCAGCAATGGCGGTGGCAATAATATGGCCAGAGCAGCATTGACCGGAGCCATCGCCGGAGCCATAAACGGCATCAGCAATATACCGCAACGGCTGTTAAAAGAATTACGCAATGGTGACGAGCTGGAAAACCTGGCAAGGGAGGTAGCCAGTCAAAATCACTAGCAAAGATTGCCTGATTACATTTTTAGTCAGGCTCAAATCCCAGCACTTTTCTGATGTTGTCAGCTACAACGCTACCTTTACAAGCCAACTCAAACGTTTCTAATGCTTCTTTGTAGGTCTTTCCGCAATAGAGGGAATGAGTGTTTTCTCCGCCACTCTGGGCGAGATAGGATTCACCACAGTACCCGACATTATTGTGAGAATCGGCTTTAAAAAGCCTTTCACACTGGATCGGATTCAACGCCAGGAGGAAAAACGTGCCATCGTTAAATTGACCAGCATATATTGAATGTGGATCTTTTGGACCAAGATTTTTAAGGGGGCGAAGCTGGCGGCCATGATTCAAATCAATACCATTGAAAACATAAACACCTGTAAACTCTTTCACTTTATTGTTACATTTCGAGTAATTATCTTTCTGCAATAATCCATCGAATGCCAGGTTGTATTTCAACATGTCCTGATGCATAAGGGTGTTTTTCCGGCGTTCAATTTTTATCATATTCCTGAATTCAAGCGGAGGAGGACCTGATGATGATGTAACTGATTGCATGCAAATGCTTTCATCAAAGCAATCTTTTTCGTACTGTGACTTGAATGGGTAAAAATCAGGTGGCGGTATTTTGGTAGAAGCCTGTGGCACAACTTCTTCAGCCGATAAATTATTAAACTTTGCTGAGGCACCTGTGTTTGCCGTGGCATCCTTGGTTTCTTCAGGATTTTGTTGTTCTTGCCATGCCATTTTTCGGTAAGTTGATGCTGATATGGGTGAAGTCATAACAATTACTCATATTCTAAATAATCAAGTTGATGACAAGGGGTTATGTTCAAAGCGTTTCCAACGCTCATGAGAATTCATGGGGCAAGGTGAAACTCTGTCGACTCTGACCACTGATCCAAATGAAAGTTTCATGATATAATGGATATTTCCGGCTTCCAGGTGGAAAAGTTTTACTGCTGTATTTTTAGTAAAATGGCTGACTATAAACGCAGTTACAGTAGTTGAGAGTCAGGTATTTTTATGCACACATTCAAGAATCAAGAACTGCCACTGGTTTGCAATTTGTTTATGCTTTGGACGCAGGTCTTGAAAAATTGAACTTTAAGCATAAAAATCAGTCGAACTTTATAAAATTGAATCCAACCTTTTAATAACAACTAGTACACGGTTTCAATGAGTTTTATGGGTTGTCGTGCCTCCGCACTCTGTTCGCCCTGAGCCTGTTGAAGGGCGTAAACTCCGGACTCTGATAGATCGTGCCAAGCACCCTTCGACTCCGCTCAGGGTGAACGGAGATGGTACACGTCAAACTCATTGAAACCATGTACTAACATGATGGTTCGCTCTTCAGGCAATTTGCAATGAACTCATTAACATCAGACTGTGGATTTTACTGGTTCAAGTCCCTGGCAAGAGAGCCGGTGGAACATGACGAAAGATTCAGTATTGGCTCTGCGGTCAGCCCACTTATGGTATCGGATGAAAGTCAACCCCAAAACACTTTTGAGGCAACGCGGCTCCCTGAGCGACTCACAGTTGCTGTTTCTGAATCAATAGCTGTTCCTGAAACAGTTGCTCCTGAGCCAGTTGCTCTTGAAACAGTTGCTCCTGAGGTCATCGCTGTTCAAGAGTCAGTTGCTGCTCAAGAGACAGTTGCTGCTCCAGACGCTGCTTCCTGTGTTGGGCTCTCTTTGCCCGGAACTTCGCCTGTTGTCAAAAAACAGATTCCCGAACAGCTGCACGATATTTGCCAGCAATGGCTTGCGCTAAGCCACCGCTTCCCTAAAGACCTCAGTTTCCAGCAAACCGGCGAACTGGTCGAGGCCTTCAGAGAAATATTGCTTCAGCGACTTAGGGGATTGGCATCAGAACCTTCCAGATCCACCACGGGCTGTCAGCCATCGGGGTGGTCTTCAACGCACCACACCAAACCGGCTGACCAGAAAAACGCACCTGATGACAGTAGTCAGAGGGATCATCAGCTGGTGGACCATTTCTGGCTAAGTTACCTGAACGCGATAAGCCGACGTATTACCCAGATAAGCAGTGACGATGTTCGTGTGAATGGCCAGAGTCCGGAAGAACCGAATCCGTTCACTTTTGAGCAGCTGAACCAGAAAAGCTGGGATTTATATGCCAGGATCGGTGTGAGCTATCCGGACAACATCCCGCTGATTCTTAAACAGGCTTCCTATCCCCTCAGCCATGGTGGTGACACTTTCGCTATTATCCATAGTGTTGTTTTTCAGGGCGTAGAGGCCAGCAGCAACTTTGTGAGCACCCTGCTTTTTTCCCTGTGTGAATACTATCAGCCGGAACAACGGCCTTCGCCAAACGGCTCTGAGCCAGTGATTATCCGGTTATTCGAGCAGCTCGGCTACTGGCGGCAACAAAACGACAAACTGATTGTTCCGAAAGTCAAAACGGCTAAAGGAGAGATTCGCCCCATGAGTATTTTCAAAAGCATGGAGCGAATTATCCCCAAAGAACACCCATTCCAGCAGGCCCTGGCCAAGGTCCAGCTTGACAGCGGCCCAATCGGCATACTGGAAGGCAGTGTTACCCGGCAAAAAAAATGCCTGAAGCAAACCATCAAGGCGCTTGCCAGTTCAAAAGCCGCTGATGATCTGGCCAAAGCAAAACAAGGACCATCGCCAGCCAAAACACAGCGAAAGCAAAAAAAAGACAACAAGACCACCGCCCCCCTCTCCAGCAACAAACCTGCTGCGCCATCGACACCTACGCCATCAGAGGCTGGCAAAAACAATTCCGGGGAATGTCTGAGCACATTGGCAGACAACAGCAGCTCGCCAATAACATTTGCCAGACAATGCAAACAGCTCATTAATGCTGATAACGTCGACCTGCTGAAAAAACTGCTGACAGACAATCCGCAACTGTTCTACGGATTAAAACAGTCACAGAAAAATAAAATTGACCGTTTTCTGAAAGCAAAGAAACTTCCCAATTTTATGCGGGATAAACACT
This sequence comes from Endozoicomonas sp. ALE010, assembly GCF_049310165.1. Classification (NCBI taxonomy): domain Bacteria; kingdom Pseudomonadati; phylum Pseudomonadota; class Gammaproteobacteria; order Oceanospirillales; family Endozoicomonadaceae; genus Endozoicomonas; species Endozoicomonas sp. ALE010. Next base: position 23,109 of record NZ_JBLYNV010000007.1, read on the forward strand.
AAAATACGCTGGTACTGGATAGGGTTGTTCAGGCAGAATTGCCCGACATAGCTATCTATCAGGTTGACATTCGGGCCACCATAAGAACCTCTAATGCAGAGAGCCACAAACAACAGGCCCTGATATTTAACGCCCTGGACGTAATATGACTGACAATAACAAGCTGCCACTTATCCTTGAACCAGACGTTCTGGAATCCATACTCACTGCTGAAGACCATGCGTCAGTAAAAGAGCGCCTGATTATTATTGATCTTGGTAATCCCCGGCTGTATCAACAGGCTCATGTTCCCGGGGCCATCCATGTGCCACCCCATCAGCTGGTTGCAGGAACGCAACCGGCCCGTGGCAAACTGCCAGCGCTCAGTCAACTGGAATCGTTGTTCAGTGAGCTGGGCTTTACCGGCGAAGAGCACTTTATTGTTTACGATGATGAAGGCGGTGGCTGGGCGGGGCGCTTTATCTGGACGCTGGATGTTATTGGTCACCGGAAATATTCGTATCTCAATGGTGGAATCCATGCCTGGTTGAAAGAAGGCCATCCAAGAGAGTCCGGGGCCAACGTGAGAGCTTCCACCGACGTTTCCCTGACGATTGATGACCGTGTTATTGCCAGCTGCGACTTCATCCTTGAAACACTGGCGAGCCCGGAGTTCACTATCTGGGATGCACGCTCTCCAGAAGAATACCGCGGAGAAAAGGTCATGGCACAAAAAGCTGGCCATATTCCCGGAGCCATTAATTTTGAGTGGACCCGAGCCATGGACCCGGAAAAGAACTATCGAATTAAAGAAGGGCTGGAGGCGGAGCTTGATGCCCTTGGTATTAAAAGAGATCAACAAATCATCACCCACTGTCAGGCCCATCACCGTTCAGGGTTTACCTATCTTGTGGCTAAAGCGCTTGGCTTTAAATCGGTCAGAGCCTATGACGGCTCATGGTCTGAATGGGGGAACCTGCCTCATACACCAGTTGCTTAAGTAGTTAATAAGCAAACACAGCAATCACCGAAGGTGCAGGCAGTCATGCCATGAATTACAATGGCTGCCACTTTCCTGTTTTTCGAGAACCATTGTCTTGATTCATTTGAACAACCTTCAGAGCCTGGCATGATCCCTTACAAATAGACGACAGGCTCTTATCAGATACCTATTTTAACCACAGGATATTCCATCACCGTGAAAGAAAAACTGTTTGCAGCTATCCAGTATGTACTGCCTCATCACCTGATCTCCAGGGCTGTGTACTATTTTGTGGAATGCCAGATTCCATGGTTCAAAAATGGCCTGATTCGCTGGGCTATCGATCACTACCACGTCAATATGAGTGAAGCGAAGCGGGAAGGCGCTGAAGAGTACCGCCACTTCAACGACTTTTTTACCCGGTCATTAAAGGATGGAGCCCGTCCTTTACCCGAAGACCCGGAGATGATTGTCAGCCCGGCCGATGGTGTCATCAGTCAGATAGGCGACATCAAGAACGGCAGAATATTTCAGGCCAAAGGCCATGATTACAGTCTGGTCGAATTGCTGGGTGGTGATCTGCAGCTTGGGCAGGAATTTATGGGTGGAAAGTTTGCCACCATTTACCTCTCCCCGAAAGACTACCACCGTGTCCATATACCTGCGGCCGGGTCCCTGCATAAGATGGTCCATGTGCCCGGACGCCTTTTCTCTGTAAACCAGGGGACCGTTGAGAACATCCCCAATCTCTTTGCCCGGAACGAACGGGTTGTCAGTATTTTTGATACAGAATACGGTCCCATGGCAGTCATCATGGTTGGGGCAATCAATGTTGCCAGTATTGAGACCGTATGGGCCGGTCTGGTGACGCCACAAAGGGGACAGGTTGCTACCACCACCTATGGTGAGGCGAGCCAGTCGGTTGAATTAAGCCGTGGTGATGAACTGGGCCGCTTCAAACTGGGTTCCACTGCGATATTGCTCTTTGGCAAAAACCAGATTGATTGGCTGGAAAACTGGCAACCAGGCCTGTCGATCAAGATGGGGGAGGCATTGGCCCGGGTCGATGCTCCTGACATCAAATAGTGCCTTCTCTATAGTGGAGATTTTTATCACATAGAGCCTGGTATTCAGAACCTCCGGGAGCGTAACGAATCCGTGTCAGAAACTCAGTTGCTGAAAGACGTTTGTTCTGCATCCCTCTGCATTCGACCGAATCATCCTCTTGGGAAGGTGCCGTCGTTTCTGGGTTGATCAAATCGCTAAGGAAGGCAACTTTTTCGCTGTCAGGCATAGGGCTATGCAGGGTATGCCAAATAATGCCGAGAGTTCCGGTTAAGCACTCGGCCACTTTATCGGCTAAATACTTTTCATCATCCGTCATAACCATAATATTACTTACTTCAGTAGCTTGAATTTCCTCTATCCGAATGTATCTTGGGTCGATTAACGGTTCAGGATAATCAAAACTCCTACCTGCCTCGGCAGGCAGCCATTGTTGAAGATATTCATTGAAATATTCAAACACGTCGACCCCGTGCTTAAATACATTGGTACGGCGAAAATCATTCTCGGCATATTTCATAAGATGAACAATTACCTTGTGATTAGCGATGTAATAAAAACGGTTAAAACCCAGGTTATCTATTTGATTGAGCATAGATTTACCAGTGGTGAGATGGAGAGCGTTTTTCACGTCGTCAATAGAGAGGCCATCGTCATACATACGTTGTTTTGCTGACTCAGTTAAACGGACCGCTTTACAGCATTGGTCGACATAAAATACCGGTAAGGTTTTACATGCCTTTAACTCTTCATAGGACTTGAGCCGGATTTGATCGGCCAACTCCTTTGGTGATAACAATAAAGAGTGAAGGCTGGCCATTTTCCGGGCTGGGATTTTCGACGGTTGTCCTGACTCAACGGGAGATGACATTGTGGATTGAACAGAAGCTGTCGTGTGTTTAACGAGTAACTGATCAATTTTGCCAGGCAAAAAGTCAGTTTCTGCCATTTTTTTAGTGATTTTAATGAGCGGTAGAGGATCGCATGTGGAATCTGTCGGCCTTTTTTGAGTAGTTACTTCAACGTCTCTCCCTGAGAAGCATGAAGGGCTTGAGATATTTTCTGAACCTTTTACCTCCGCAGAATTATTATCTGAAGCAGGGGCCTGATGACTCTCTGTCAGAGAGGATGTGCTTGCTCGAATATCCACAACATTTCCACCCAATACGTTGTTTGACTGTTAGTAAGTTCTGGACCAAAAAGCGCAACCAATTGTAAATATGTGAAATTTATCCTGACAAAAAATTAAAACACCTCTGCTTTTTGACAGCCAGAAAATATCAGGAAATGCTAAGAGCAGATGGCTTCAAATGCATCAAATATCATAGTGTAGTATGGAGCTCCATTACTTTCCAAATGAAATCTGGTAATTGAAATAATTTTAAAATCCTGAATTCAGGTATGGATAGAGGCGGTGCTGGTATAAGTTGGAAACACACGATATCCGGTAATGATTATAAACAACCGGACGATCATGTCGGTGCTTCAGGGAGTGGGCGATACAGGCATGGCACAGTCAGGCAGGCGAACGAAATCTGGGGTCAGGTCTTTCTTTTGAAAAACCAATGTCGTTTATCATAACTACTGATGTACAAACAAAGACCCGCCCCCACACTTCTTACTTTAATGCACAAAAGAAAGACCTGACACCAATTCTGTTTTGTGGAATGCCAGATTCCATGGTTCAAAAATGGCCTGATTCGCTGGGCTATCGATCACTACCACGTCAATATGAGTGAAGCGAAACGGGAAGGCGCTGAAGAGTACCGCCACTTTAACGATTTCTTTACCCGGTCATTAAAGGAGGGAGCCCGTCCTTTACCCGAAGACCCGGAGATGATTGTCAGCCCGGCCGATGGTGTCATCAGTCAGATAGGGGATATCAAGAACGGCAGAATATTTCAGGCCAAAGGCCATGACTACAGTCTGGTCGAACTGCTCGGTGGTGATCTGGAGCTTGGGCAGGAATTTATGGGGGGAAAGTTTGCCACCATTTACCTCTCCCCGAAAGACTACCATGGTGAGGGGAGCCAGTCGGTTGAATTAAGCCGTGGTGATGAACTGGGCCGCTTCAAACTGGGGTCCACTGCGATTGTGCTCTTTGGCAAAGACCAGATTGAGTGGCTGGAAAACTGGCAACCCGGCCTGTCGATCAAGATGGGGGAGGCATTGGCCCGGGTCGATGCTCCTGACATCAAATAGTGCCTTCCTTATAGTGGGGATTTTTATCACATAGAGCCTGGTATTCAGAACCTCCGGGAGCGTAACGAATCCGTGTCAGGAACTCAGTTGCTGAAAGACGTTTGTTCTGCATCCCTCTGCATTCGACCGAATCATCCTCTTGGGAAGGTGCCGTCGTTTCTGGGTTGATCAAATCGCTAAGGAAGGCAACTTTTTCGCTGTCAGGCATAGGGCTATGCAGGGTATGCCAAATAATGCCGAGAGTTCCGGTTAAGCACTCGGCCACTTTATCGGCTAAATACTTTTCATCATCCGTTATAAGCACATATCCACCTGCTCCAAGACTTAGAATTTCCTCCATCTGAATGTATCTTGGGTCGATTAACGGTTCAGGAAAATCAAAACTCCTTACTGCCTCGGCAGGTAACCATTGTTGTTTAGGTTCATTGAAATATTCAAACACGTCGATCCCTGGCTTAAATACAGTGCGTTTAAAAATATTATCCTCGGTATATTTCATAAGATGAACGATTACCTTGTGATTAGCGATGTAATAAAGATGGTCAAAACTCTGGTCAGGTGTTTGATTGAGCGCAGATTTACCAGTGGTGAGATGGAGAGCGTTTTTCACGTCGTCAATAGAGAGGCCATCGTCATACATACGTTGTTTTGCTGACTCAGTTAAACGGACCGCTCTATGGGGGTAGGCAACATAAAATACCGGTAAGGTTTTACATGCCTTTAACTCTTCATAGGTCTTGAGCCGGATTTGATCGGTCAACTCATTTGGTGATAACAATAAAGAGTGAGGGCTGGCCATTTTACGGGCAGGGATTTGTGACGGTTGTCCTGACACAACGGAAGATGACAATGGGGATTGAAAAGAAACTGTCGTATGTTGTTTAACGTGTAACGGCTCAATTTTTCCTGACAAAACGTCAGTTTCTGCCATTGTTGTAGAGATTTTAACGAGAGGTAGAGGATTGCATGTGGAATCTTTCGGCCTTTTTTGAGTAGTTACTTCAACGTCTCTCCCTGAGAAGAATGAAGGGCTTGAGATATTTTCTAAACCTTTAACCTCCGCAGAATTATTATCTGAACCAGGGGCCTGATGACTCTCTGTCAGAGAGGATGTGCTTGCTCGAATATTCACAACAATTCCACCAAATGAGTTATTTGATTATCAGTCAGTTCTGGACCAATCAGTTCCGGACCAAAAAGTACAACTAAATGAAAATAATAGTGACTTATCCTGGTAAATAATTGAAGCACTTCTACTTTTTTACAACCATTAAACATCAGGGAATGCTAAATACAGATGGCTTCAAATACACAAATAAAGACAGTGTAGTATGGAGATTCATTACTTTCCTCATGAAATCTGGTAATTGGAATGATTTTCAAATTCTAATTTATTACCAGCGTTCACCTTTAAAACAGCTCCATTCATTGCCTTTTCGGACTTAACTAATTATCATCCGCCTCAAACCTGCCGACAAGGCATCAACCAATTAATCTGCTTTTTCAAATTCCGATAAGTAGAAAATATTATCATTCGAGATTGTATGTATTGTTATGTCTCTACCTGTTAAGGCAAACTTTCAACTGGTTAATACCGCAACGGATGGCAATGCTCTGTCATCAGTAGAAGATGCTAACGGGATTAACTCCAGAAAATATACGGAATATTTATGCCATGGTGAATCTGAAGCCGCCACCCTGGTTTCATCATTTTATCGTAACCTTGGCTTGACTATACGTGTTGTTGATGTAAATAAAATATTGGCTGAAAGAACAAGAATTAATACCAGGGCAATAAAATTCAGGCCATTCAGCTGCCTGTTCCCTGGCAGTAAACGTGTGCTTGTAAAGCCGGTTTTTGATTTGAATGAATGGAAAGATATCCCGATCAAAGGGGTGGTAACCGTTCATAAACCGATTGCTGACGGCATTATGAAGTGGGCATATAAACGGGACGGCTCGACTGACAAAAAAGGCGAAACGATTGAGGCAGGCTTAAAAAAATTACCGACTTTGCCACATTGAAAGATAAAACAATGGAATGCCGGGATGAATCATTATTCGTGGCTTGCTCCTCAGGCCATGTCAGTCTTGATGGTTATTTACTGCATCAGCCATTATTGCAAAAGGTTGAGAATGCTAACGACTACCCGGAGATCATCTGCCCATATAACTTTGACCAGACCCATTGCGGATACCTGCTGGATTTCAGAAGGGAGCAGTGTTTTATTAATATTGCCAAGTTTATGGAGAAAATTTTACTCCTTGAGTTCGATGATGATGCTGGTCAAATGCCAAAGCCCATTGTTATTTTTCTGTACGACAGCTTTCGGGGGGGATTGCTGCCACCGGTGGAACTTAATGGTACTCTGCTCAAAAAAATAGCAGACAACGCCCGAGTATTTACTCGCTACACCCGATCCCTTGACGAAGAACGCAAACTCTGTAATTTGCTGGCTCACGCAGGCTATAAGCGCTTCTTGCAGCTATTGATGAACAATATCCCCGAAAGTGTGACTGCTGTAGCAAATACACCTCAACCCATAAATATGGAAAGTATCAAGCAGGCCATTGTTAATCTGGAAGCCGACAAAGCCGTTACCATGCTGTCAGAAATAGATGATGAATTGATTGACAGCATCGGCTTACCGACAACACTCATGGATCAATTGACTTATAATCCCGTTTTTACCTATCAAGATCATACGTTACGAGACGTTATGGCAAATCGTTTCTAATTCCACCAAGTGGATTGTTACTGATCCTGATAAAATCCTGGAGCGATTTCGCAAGTTGGTGAATAATCTGGCAAGAGTCCTGGAGCAGCGGCACCCTGTCGGCCGGGTTCAACGACAGTGCCGGCAAATCTTCAGTGATGAACTTTACACATCATTTTATCTGGATAAAAAAGCCAGCGGCCTGGCCCTGAAGCAGGTACTGGAAAAGGGCCTGTCTACCCAGCGTTACAATGATAAGGAGTTATGGAGCTATGTACGCTGTATATCATCTACCATTAGTCGATCACATGAAGGAGCTATCTTTTATCAGGATGAACTGTACTTAATAGACAGGTGCAGGGCTATCAACCGCTCACCGGACAAGGATTTCAGCCGCGACTGGCTGGAGGCGTTGCTGGCCACACCGCCGATCTTTGATCAACGGGAGTCTCAACGCATGGGGCGCTATCGGGCGCTTACCCGGGAGGCTGGCCAGCACTACTATCAGAGTCCCCATCCAAGTCAGGCAAAAGCCATCATCGCTACGGGGTTAAATCCCTGTCATCGTCATTTCCATGGTCTGGACCATGCCCTGCGTACGCAACTGGCCACTGAATTTCTGCTGGAGATACTCACCGACTTTCACCTGCCCTTCAAAAAATTACTGAAGCAGCATCAGCTGCTGCAAGAGTTACTGCCGATTGCCGAGTTGTACCACGACGCTGTCGCTGAAGTTGCAGCCAAAGAAAATGAAGAGCTGCGTGCCGCCGAACTGTTTCTGCGCGATATGAGTGAGTTGCAGCAGTACCCCGTGCCGCTGATTACCCTGGTGGCCGATGCGCTGCGCAATAAAAACAGTAATAAAATGCACCCGGTGCAGGAACCCTTCACCGCCGATGACCAGTGCCCGGAAGATGAGCTACTACTGCGTCAGGTGCTCCGTTTCGGAGATACTGTGGATATTATGCGGGTCTTTCCGCCCAGGCCCGACTTTCCCGCAATTAACCGGACACCGGGTTCAGCAAAATTGACTGCTGCAGCCCTCAATGACGGCTATTTTCACCCGGAAGCCATTGAGCTGCTGGGCGTGGTCAATCATCCAGAGTTCACGCAGCTGATCCAGGCAGCACTGTTGACGTTCCGGAATCTGGCCAGCATCACCGGGGGCTGGCATCATCACACCCATGACAACCCGTTCTCACGTAAATACGGCCTGTCGGTTGATAACGATAAACGACGGTTACGGATTGAACGGGCACCCGAGCCTTATATGTGCCTGCGCGAAAGTCTGGATGACCTGGTGCGGCTCGTTATCGCGCAAAAAGCCGGGGTCCAGCCCTGCTTTGCGGAGCATTCCAGGCACAAGGATAGTACCAGAGCACCTGATTGCTGGGACCCGGGTATCGGCTTCGCCGGTGCCTACCGAAAGCTGCACAATGAGCAGGAGCTGCGGCAAGTTCGGTTACCCACCATGACCCTGAAGGAAAAGGTTATTGTCGTTGCCGAGGAACTGCCCAGCCTGGAAACAAAATGGCTATCGTCAGCTACCGGCAGGGCTTTTAAGGCAGAGATCAGGCGACTGCAACAGAAGGGCATCCTGCCTGCCATTGGCACGCCGCGACAATCTGAGCTGGAGCAGATACTCAAACAACCGGACTGTGTCGGCGCTAAGATACTGAATGAGCGTGAGCTTGCGGTGGTGGCTGATGACCATGAAGGGCGAGTCTTTTACCGAATGGTGCCAAAACGACGCAAAAGGCAACGCGCCGAGCCTGATAATGACGCCGGTCGCCAAAATACCGGCCCTGCCCCTAAACGACGGGGGAGTAGTTTCATACAAACGTCCGCTGTAATTATGCCTTGATATATTTCATTAGTTGTCAAAAATGCCACAGAAGTTACACGAGCGTGTACGTCTGTGGCATTTCCCCGGGTTCATCCTTTCACATGTTGTTATGGTAAATTGCGGCCCTGCCTTAGAATTTTGCACTGAATTGCAACGCACCGCCGTAGGTATTATCCTCGCCCACCATAACTGCCACATTCAGACCAAACAAATCCCATGGCGACAAGCCGACACCGGCTGTCAGTACATTCCCTGAATTATCTTCAAGGTCAGTCCGATAACCAGCCGAGAGGCGTGCATGCTCCCAGAAGTCCAGGGTAATGCCCAGACTTGCATAGCGATTCTCCTGAACAGCGCCGTAGCCACCGGTCGAGGTGAGCTGCAGGTCACCCATTATGGACGCGATACCGTAATCCACACCCACACCAGCCGTTAACTCAGGCTTTACCTTATATTCAGAGGTTGAGTCTTTTGACTTATAGGTTTTGCCAATCAGGTTTTTCGCCGTAAGACCAAAAGACAGTATATTATTCAGTTGATAGGCGGCTCCAAGGTCGATATTGAAGTTACTGTGACTGGACTCTGTATCCAGCAGAGCATTATCATCGAATGCCGCAACTGCCTCACTGTAGTCGATCAATGTTATTTGCTGGTATTTGAGCACTCCACCAACATTCAACTTGCCAGGCAATTCGGTGCTTACTTCATTGGCGACAGCGATACCAACGTCAACAGTCATTACGGCGCTGGCTTCAACCTGAGTTTCCAGATCATCGACCGTTACAGCACTGCTATTACCGTCGGTTATGGCATCTTGTATATCATCCCTGTCGTCAGTGCTAATCTCACCAACGCCTGCCGACATTTTCAGTACACTGGTCACATACAGGCTTGCTGGCATAACACTGTTTGGAATAGCAATAAATCCATTCCCTCCAGCTTCGACGCTCAGGTATTTATTGGCCAGGTTATCTAAAGAGTCCAGAGCCAGTTGCGCCTTTGCCTGATAATTACCGGTCAGGTCATCAAGTGCATTCACGGCATCAGATGCTTTGTCGGCTGTGTCGACCAGATCATCTTTATCCTGTAAAAGCACGCCAAAACCAAGATTCACACCAAGATCATCATCCTGATCAAAGGACGCCAAATGCGCAGGGTTTAGAATATGGTGTGTGTAATCCCCGACAGCCACTCCAGCTCCACCTTGAGCTATTGTCCTGGCATCAAATGCCTGAGCAGCTCCGGAGAGAAAGACGGCTGTGGTCGCAACGGCTATTTTGTGAAGTTTCATGAAATGCTCCCTGCTTTGTTAGTTTTATTGTTGTCCGTTATTACCAGACTATCACGCCACAAAGAGTATTGGCAGGTTATTGATGGTTGAATAAAAGCAATGGACTCGGCATTGGTCTTTTATAAAAACGACTCAGCATTAGTACTCAACCAGTAAAAATGATTTTTATATTTCTTTAGTGATCTGGCTTCTGGTAATAGATTCAAAATGTAAATTATTTATTTTTGTATCGCCAATAATAAGATTTTGCAGAATGGTTAGCTCATGCGGTAAATAAGGCGCTGTCAGCCGCAGTGATTGACTGTTCAGCGTATTTTGAGCAATATGTGAACCCATCAGCGGCCAGTACCACTCGATTATTTTTCGTTGCTTGTCTGACAGTACAACTCGCCAAAAAGTTCATAGCAATAACGCTCAGCAGACACTGAAACGCAATGTCTTTATGTTCATGATGTTTGGAAATAGAGAAGTTAACCTGAATCCTGCTGGATAGTATAAAAGGTATATATTGTGAAAGCGTTGAAACTCGGCATTGTGATGGATCCTATTGCCTCCATCAATTACAAAAAAGACAGCTCCCTTGCCATGCTGCTGGCGGCCAGTCAGAAAGGCTGGCAGCTGTTTTACATGGAACAGGCCGACCTTTATCAGAAAGAAGGTGTTGCCATGGGCAGCGTTAAGCCGTTAACCGTCAATGCTGATCCTGAAAACTGGTTTGCCCTGGATGAGCGCTGTGAGATGCCGCTGGATGCGCTGGATGTCATCCTGATGCGCAAGGACCCGCCCTTTGATATGGAATTCATTTACAGCACTTATCTGCTGGAGCAGGCTCAGGCGGCAGGTACTCTGATTGTGAATAACCCCCGCAGTATCCGTGACTGCAACGAAAAAATGTTTGCCACACTGTTTCCACAGTGCACGCCCCCGGTGATGGTTTCCCGCAGTCCAAGGCTGCTGAAAGAGTTTGCGGCAGAACATGGTGATGTGGTGCTGAAGCCACTGGATGGCATGGGCGGCAGTTCTATTTTCCGGACCCGGCCAGATGATCCGAACTTAAGCGTGATCCTGGAAACCCTGACGGAAATGGGCCAGCATCAGGCCATGATTCAAAAGTTTATCCCGGATATTAAATCCGGTGACAAGCGCATCCTGATGATCGATGGGGAACCCGTCCCGTACTGCCTGGCGCGCATTCCTGCTAACGGAGAACTCCGGGGCAACCTGGCCGCAGGCGGTACCGGTGAAGGACGCCCCCTGAGTGAGCGGGATCTGTGGATTGCCCGTCAGGTAGGGCCCGAGCTGCGCAAGAAAGGCCTGATCTTTGTCGGGCTGGATGTTATTGGCGACTACCTCACAGAAATCAATGTTACCTCACCAACCTGTATCCGTGAGCTGGACAACCAGTTTAAACTCAATATCGCCGGTCAGTTGATGGATAAGATCGAGGAAAAACTCAAGGCCAGGCCCTGACCAGACGATTATTCTATAGACTGTTTTTTTCCAGCAGAATCTTGCCTATAGTCTTAAGTCCGACAGGCTCCCGGGAGCCCTTTGATAGAAGGGCTCAATTGTAGTAATCAGGACGGCTCTGCCATCGGGCTTTACCAGGGAAAGCAGTAATCAGAAAGCTATGACTCAGCCAGCGACCATTTCATCAGCAGCAGTATCGACGGCAGACCGTTTGGGTTTTACCCTTTTTATGGCGGGGGCTCTGCACGTTCTGATCGTGCTGGGGATAACGTTTAGCTTTAATGACAAGCCTGCCCCACCGCCAACCCTGGAAGTGACTCTGGCCAGCTATCAAAGCAAAGAGAAACCCAAAGAAGCCGACTACCTGGCCCAGATCAATCAACAGGGCAGCGGTACTCTGGATGAAAAAGCATTGCCCTCCAGTGACCAGCAGGCACAGTTTCAGGAAGACACCATCAAGGAAGTCAAGCCACAGTCACAAACCGCGGCTCAACCAGAGCAAGCCGTGACAGAACAGACCCGTATTACCACCAGGGCAAAGAGCCAGCAGCAAGTTTCGGCAACCGATGACCGTGAAAAGCAAGAGCCTATTGCCGTTGAAAAAGACAAGCCACGCAAGCACATTGACCTGAAAAATGAAATTGCCAGCCTTGAAGCCCAGTTCCATCAGCAGCGCCAGGAGTTTGCCAAACGCCCTCGTATCAAAAGGCTGACAGCGGCCTCAACCCTGCAGGAAGCCGGGGCATTTTACAAAGAGTCCTGGCGGCGGAAGGTTGAGAAAGTGGGCAACATCAACTACCCGGAAAAGGCACGTAAGCAGAAGCTCTATGGCGAGCTGCGCTTGATGGTTGCCATCAACCGGGATGGCACATTGTCCAATGTTGAGATACTGGATTCATCGGGTTATCGGGTTCTGGACGATGCTGCGGTGCGCATTGTCAGAATGGCTTCGCCCTTTGCCCCATTTGACGACACGCTTAAGAGCTATGATATCGTCGAGATCATACGTACCTGGCGCTTTGAGCCGGGGGATCGACTGTTCAGTCAGTAAAGGCCTGTTGTATTGCGGGAATATAGGTATCAAGACTTGCCATAAATGCCCTTTACCCTGATACTGCCGCTATGAGCAGTGTCCCTTTCCAGAATTTCAAAAGTCACTTTCTTCTTGCCATGCCCGGCATGGCCGACCCTTCTTTTGCTGAAACGCTGACCATTATCTGTGAGCACAGCCCGGAAGGTGCCCTGGGCATTGTGGTGAACCGACCAAGCACTCTGCCGATGAGCGAGATATTCCGACAGATTGGCATTGATCACCATGAGCAGTCAGGCGTGAGTCAGCATGCGGTATACTCTGGAGGCCCGGTATCCCAGGAGAGGGGTTTTGTGCTGAATTCAGGGGAATCCAGCTGGGATGCCAGCTTGCAGATATGCCCCGGGCTGCAACTGGCGACATCAACCGATGTACTGGTGGCCATGGCAAAAGGCAAAGGTCCGAGGCAGGCACTGGTGGCTCTTGGGTATGCAGGCTGGGGCGCGGGTCAGCTGGAAAAGGAAATTTCCGAGAATGTCTGGCTGACCTGTGAGGCCCATCCATCCATTGTTTTCGATACTCCTTACCACCTGAGACTGAGTGCCGCTGCCAGTACACTGGGTGTCAATATCAACCTGATTTCTGATCAGGTTGGCCATGCATAAGTTTCTTTTGAAAAAGCAATGACCGCTAAGAAATTAAGTACCGTACTGGGTTTTGACTTCGGAACCCGTAACATTGGTGTTGCGGCCGGGCAGGTGATTACCCGAACCGCCTCCGCCCTGCCATCGTTAAAAGCAAAAGATGGAATCCCGGACTGGAGCCAGGTTGAAGCCCTGATCATGGAGTGGAAACCCGATGCCATTGTCGTCGGTATTCCATTGAATATGGATGGCTCAGAATCCGACATGTCGCGCCGCGCCAGAAAGTTTGGTAACCGGATTCATGGACGCTTCAACCTGCCATTTTATCCAGCGGATGAACGACTGACGTCTTTTGAGGCCAAAGAATGGGCCAGCAAGCTTGGCCATAAAGGGCATTACGGATCAAACCCTGTGGATGCCATGGCCGCCCAGATTATCCTGGAAGCCTGGCTGAATGATCCTCAGAATGAACATCTTATGAGTCATTAAGACATTGTCTCGCAATAAGTTCCGCATTTGACTGAGGCTTGTTAAGGAATTGTCCCGAAATAATTTCCACATTTTGAACTCGATCTCCGTTCATCCTTCGATACTTCGACAAGCTCAGCACTCAGGACGAACGTAGTTTTGAAACCCAGAAATGTGGAAATTATTTCAGGACAGCTCCTAAGGTCGCTTCCCGCAAAGGCGCAAGCAATCTGTCTTTTACGGGCAGCGCTTATTCCCATCTCAGGTTACAGGCACACCAAGCAGCTCAACAATGACCGGCTGGGTTGCCAATTGCTGCTGTTTGAATTTATAGAATACCTTGATCTTCGCCAGTGGGCTCTGCTGTGAACTGCTCAGTGGCACTGTCCTTGAGTAATCCTGTACCTCATCACCATTTCTTTTACCTCGAATGGTTTTTTGCAGGTTGATATGAAATACCTCACCTTTAGCCAGATAGATACGAGCCTGACGCAAGATGATATCGCCATTGGATATATGGAAACGAAGCTTGCTGTAGGACTCTTCCATCTGGGGAAAAATGGTTAAGGTATTTTCACTGACCCTGGCTTTCGCTGAACCAACGGCTATCCAGTTATCGATAGCCAGGGTACTGATCGGCAGTGCCAACAAAGAGAGAAGCAGTAACGGGCGAAAGCGGTTAAGCATAGGAAATCCTTAGTTCAATCGGGCAACTTGCAATTGATGTACTAGCTTAGCTGATTCTGCTCCAGTGTGAATTTGAACTGACGCTGTTCACCGACAGCGCCTTCCGGCAGGTACTCCTGTTCCACCCATTGCAGCTGATGGTGATGATCAATCATCAATACGCTGGTATTGCGGGTACCGTACTCTTTACTGGCAATAAAGCAGCTGGAAATCAGTTTTTCTACCTCTTTGCTGACCCCGGTATCCGGTAATTGTTCCTCCGGTGGTTGATAATTATCGTGCATCAGTTCAATAAGCTGTTTGCTAACGGGGGGGATGGACTCTTTGATTGCCCTGGTAAAGCCAGTACGTGCTCTCATAAGCTTTGGCCATGGTGTGTCCAGCAGGTGGTTGCTCAAACCATAGATCCCGGGGGGGAGAGGAGCAATACTGTGGTCTTTTGCGCGGTTGCTCAAGTAATAAAGGCCGGTTGAATCCATAGTCAGGAGATTGAACCCTGACCATTTATCGCTCTGTTGCTGAACCGCCTGTAAATAGTCAGATGCCGACTGGGAACCTGTGACAAAGTTGGCCACCAGCGCCCCCCTGGAATATAAGCCAGCAGGGCTGGGAACTTCCCTGTAGTTGGTAACGGCAGCAAAGCGGCCATTTTTGTTAATGGCCAGCCAGCTGCCGCCAGCTTCCAGGTCCCGGCCTCCAAAGACATCGGGCGAATCGTTCCAGAAGTCGGTTGCCTGTGTCGGGCGTTGATAAAATTCATCTCGATTGGCCGCCAGAATCAGTGGATACTGGCTATCAGGCTGCCATGAAAAAACTATAAGGCACATGTTGTTGACGATCTTGTGGTGTTATGAAGTCACGCGAGAAATAAATTATCATCCATCCAGCGAAAAAGCACAGGCAAATAATAATGAGTAGACTCAAGGCGGCGGTGGTTCAGGTTTGCTCGGGCCGGGTTGTGGCAAAAAATCTTGCGGATATTGAAAGTCAGTTAACGGCTTATCAACAACAGCAAATAGACATTATTGTATTACCCGAATGCTTTGCCATGCTTGGAGGCCCCCAGGCTGAAGCGGCTCTGCAAGCGGATGAAATAAGGGAATGGATGGCATCAACAGCCAGAACATTGGGTAGCTGGCTTGTGGGCGGTTCAGTACCTGTGCGGGATATTAGTGACGGGCGCAACCATGCCTCATGTCTTGTGTATAGCCCCGCAGGGGATGAAGTCACCTGCTACAACAAAATGCACCTGTTTGATGTCGAGGTATCTGACAGTAAAGGTCGGTATAGAGAATCCGATGATTTTATCCCCGGAGCCGGGTTAGGGCTGGTGGATATTGGTGAGGCAACGATTGGCCTGTCAATTTGTTATGACCTTCGCTTTCCCGAGTTATTTCGCACTCTGGTGGCGCAGGGGGCAACCATATTAACCGTACCTTCTGCCTTCACAAAAGTAACCGGTGCAGCCCATTGGGAAGTGCTGTTGAGAGCCAGGGCGATTGAAAACCAATGTTATGTGTTGGCAGCCAATCAGGCGGGTACCCACCCTGATGGCCGACAGACCTATGGCCACAGTATGATCATTTCACCCTGGGGGGATATTCTGGCACAAGCCCCTGCAGAAGGGGCTGCGGTGATTATGGCAGAACTGGATCTGGATGAACTGGCGAGAGTTCGTCGGCGAATGCCTTGCTTAAACCACCGCAGACTCATCCTGGATAGAAAAAAACTTGCCTCGGAGTCACGGAGGCACGGATGAAAGAAAAAATCTTTTCCTCTGTGACTCTGTGGCAAAAAAGGGGCAGTCTATTCTCGGAGCATAATAAGCCTACTAGTTCTGCTACTTAGGGTAGACATTAAGCATCTACTCCCCTCTTCGGGAAGTTAAAGATGGAACCACGAAGGACACCAAGAGCACGAAGAAGAGATTTTCTTTTCCTCCGTGCTCTTGGTGTCCTTCGTGGTTCCATTCAAAAGCCATTGAAAATGGAGGGGTAAGCTTAATGTCCACCCTAAGAGTTCTGCCATTTACACAGCTCCACAAGATCTCTACTGCATAATTTACTGGCAGAACTTTGAAGGTCAATTGCCGGCGAACATATACTGCTACCTGTAGAAGTATATCCACCAAGAGAACTACAAGTACCTGCATCCATACTAACGCACACAGATTCATCAATATACTGTCGCCAGGTAAGCCCTTGATTGATACATTCAAAGGTGTTCTTTGCACCATGGTAAATTATGTTTCCTGCGTGCTCAATTACGCTAATGATTCCGTGATCGACTAATTCTGCCATCTGTTCGGGCAGGGTTTTATCAGTGTAAGTGCAATAAATATCATTGTCATTGTCATTGTCATTGAAGGGATGTATACCGGTAAAATAGGTGAATTGGTCGGTATTAAGGCATCCTGGAGTAATTAATCGTTCACTTAATGACGACGGTTGAACACTGCTTTGGCTGCTAGCCAAATAATACAGTGCTCCCATAGTGGCTATTGCTGAACCGACAGCCAGCGCAACAACACATGTGCGGCTGGAAAACGCCCTGGTTTTATTTTGTGAGGAGTTATTCTTATCAAACTTTTGCTCGAGTTCAGCCAGCCTTGATGATCGACTCTGATTGACATCGGCTCGATAATTTAAGTTGTGCATTTCAGGAATCTCATAAAATATTGATATATCTCAGTCGTGTAGCGTAGTGGCTTAGAAATAGAGTCAATTCTCAGGAAATAATTCAAACACTTCTTAAAAATTGTCAGTGATAAAAGAATATGAAGGGAAGATTGGCTATAAAGTAGGGGTAAGTCCTGAACTACGACCAGAGAGGGGTAATTACATAGAACTAGTGCAGAGAAGCGTTAATACCCGTACACCCCGTTCATCCTGAAGCCTGTCGAAGGACCCATACGGCCTAAAGTCGGAAACTCCGGATTCTGATAGATCGTGCCAAGCACCCTTCGACTCCGCTCAGGGTGAACGGAGATCGTACACGTCAAACTCATTGAAACCATGTACTGGCTCGCTATCCGCAAAAGCACAAGTGACCTGTCTTTTTCGGATAGCGGGTGGCGCTTACTAAAATGCCAAAGTTATCAAATAACAGCGTCTTAATCAGTAGACGGCTTGTTAGCAATAATCGCCAACGCATCCATCAACCGTTCCTGGGCATTACGTCGGCGCTGACTCCGGACCGGCCGGTTTTTCTCATACTCACCGTCACTTTGCAGCTGCCAGCTGCGGGTGTTATCGGAGAGGTAGTAGTCCAATTCTTTTTTGATGCGAGCGGCCAGTTTCGGGTCTTCAATGGGGAAGCAGGTCTCAATACGCATGTCCAGATTTCGGATCATGGCATCCGCACTGGAACAGTAGACCAGTGCGTCATCGTCGCCATTTTCAAAGTAGTAGATACGGGTGTGCTCAAGAAACCGTCCGACAATGGAGCGTACGCGGATATTTTCCGACAGCCCTTCAATGCCGGGCCTCAGGCAGCAGATGCCCCGAACGATCAGATCCACCTCAACACCGGCCTGAGACGCTTTGAACAACGCCTTAATGATATGAGACTCAGTGAGTGAGTTGATTTTGATGATGATCCGGGCCTGTTTTCCCTCTTTGGCGTTACTGGTTTCCTGGTTGATCAGATCAATCAGGCTCTTCTTCAGCGTGAAAGGCGCGTGGAACAGCTTACGGACACGAACCGCACGTCCCATCCCGGTCAGCTGCTGGAAGATTTTATGAACGTCGTTGGTCAGTATCTTGTCACAGGTCAGCAGGCTGTAATCGGTATAGAGACGGGCATTGCCAGCGTGATAGTTACCGGTGCCAAGGTGAGCATAACGCTGAATATGCCGACCTTCACGACGAACAATCAACATCATTTTGGCATGGGTTTTATAGCCGACGACACCGTATACGACGACGGCCCCTGCTTCCTGCAGGCGACGGGCCAGGGCCAGGTTTTCCTCTTCATCAAACCGGGCTCGGATCTCTACCACAACCGTCACCTCTTTACCCTGCCTGGCGGCTTCTACCAGGGCATCCACCATTTCTGAGTGAGCACCGGTGCGGTACAGCGTCTGCCGAATGGCCAGGACATCAGGGTCTTTGGCGGCCTGACGGAGCATATCCACTACCGGAGTGAATGACTCAAAGGGGTGGTGGAGCAGGATGTCCTGTTTGGCCACCAGATCCAGTACGTTGTTGCTGTGCTTCCGTTTACTGTGCAGGCCTTTTGGGTAGCCGGGGGTAAACGGCGGGAAGACCAGGCCCGGTTTGTCATTGGTGTCGCAGATGGACATCATGCGAGTCAGGTTGACCGGTCCACTGACCTGGTAAACGTCTTCATTGGTCAAACCAAATTCATTAAGTAGAAAATCCACCAGCGGTTGTGGGCAGTTGTCGGCTACTTCCAGTCGTACCGCTTTACCATAGCGACGGGAGAGCAGTTCGCCCTGCAGTGCCTTGGCCAGGTCTTCAACCTCATCTTCGAGATCCAGGTCACTGTTACGGGTCAGTCGGAACTGATAACAGCCTTTGATATCCATGCCGGGGAACAGGTCGCTGACATGGCGATGGATAATCGAAGAGAGAAATACATAATCATTCTCCCGGCCATCACAGATATCTTCAGGCATTTTGACAATACGGGGTAACGACCGGGGTGCCGGGATAATGGCCATACCGGTATCACGGCCAAAAGCATCTTTGCCTTCCAGAGAGACAATAAAGCAGAGCAGCTTGTTCGCCAGCCTTGGGAACGGATGGGCAGGGTCCAGCCCGATAGGGCTGATAATGGGCATCACTTCATGGTAGAAGAAGCGCTTGATCCATGTCTGCTGCTTTTCCGTCAGCTCATTGCGGCGCAGAAAGCGAATACCCTCTTTTCTCAGAGAAGGTAACAGGCTTTCATTCAATATCTGGTATTGCAGAGCAACGTATTCTTTGGCCTTCTGGCTGATCTCTTTCAGGACCTGCTGTGGTCCCATGCCATCGAGGCCCACCTGCTCACGGGAGAAGTCGATCTGCTGCATCAGGCCCGCGACCCGGATTTCAAAATATTCATCGAGGTTGGAGCTGAAAATCAGCAGAAACCGGAAGCGCTCCAACAGCGGGTACTCTTCGTTTAACGCCTGCTGCAGCACCCGGAAATTAAACGCCAGATGGCTGAGTTCACGATTAATGTAATAGTCAGGGTTCTGATAATCACTGACCTTTGGGGGCTTGCTGGCCATTGGCTCGGCAAGCTCAGATGATTGGGCCCGGGTTTCCTGAACATCCGACTGTTGGGGGGTATCCATATGACCTCTTTCTCAGCAAAATAGCACTGGCTTATGATGACCGGTTTCAGTGGCTTTTGTCATGGATCCTGTCAGTGACGTTTGTCAGATATTCAACCAATGGCCCGGTGAACAGGCGACTCTCGGAGCGGAAGTAATAGGGCAGGGAGAATGTCGCATTATTCATTTTATTCTAACAGAAATAATAAAGACTACTCCCTGCATGAACGTTTACCTGTTTTATCAAGAGTTCATTTTACGGAGCGCTCTTGCCGCATCCTTGGCAAAATAGGTCAGAATGGCATCCGCACCGGCCCTGCGAAAACACATCAGGGATTCCAGCATCACGGCATCGCCATTAAGCCAGCCATTGGCCGCCGCTGCCTTGTGCATGGCGTATTCACCACTGACCTGGTAGGCAAAGACCGGGACCTTGAATTCATCCTTAACCCGGCGAACAATATCCAGGTAGGGCATGCCTGGTTTTACCATCACCATATCGGCACCCTCTGCCAGGTCGGCAGCCACCTCGTGGATTGCCTCATCACTGTTGGCAAAGTCCATCTGAAAACTGAACTTATTGCTTTTGCCGAGGTTACCGGCCGAGTCCACCGCATCCCGGAACGGGCCGTAGTAATTGGAGGCATATTTGGCTGAGTAAGCCAGAATGCGGGTATTGATATGGCCTTCTTCTTCCAGGCGCTGGCGGATGGCACCAATCCGGCCATCCATCATGTCTGACGGGGCCACAATGTCTGCGCCGGCTTCGGCGTGGGACAGGGCCTGACGGACCAGAGCCTCAACCGTTTCATCATTGACCACATAACCCTCTTTATTGGTCAGGCCATCAAGACCGTGGGAAGTAAAGGGATCCAGTGCGACATCGGTAATCACACCCAGCTCCGGGAACTGGTTTTTCAGCGCTCGAACCGCGCGCTGGGCAAGGCCTTGTGGGTTCCAGGCTTCTTCCGCCAGCTCAGACTTCCTGTCAGCGGGTGTTACGGGAAACAAGGCAATGGCCGGAATGCCCAGCGCCACCAGCTCAGCGGCTTCCTCAAGCAGTAAATCAATGCTGAGGCGCTCAACACCGGGCATGGACGCAACGGCCTGGCGCTGCTGATCACCGTCCACAATAAACAGTGGATAAATCAGGTTGTCCACGGAAAGCTGACTTTCGCGCATCAGACGGCGGGAGAAGTCGTTGTAGCGCATCCGTCTTGGGCGGGCAGCAGGAAAAGGGCGATGAATCATACTTCTTTATCCTTTTGAGGTTGTAATACCAATTCCACCTTCTAAATATGATAACGAGCAAGTCATTTTGGACCGCTGGGCAAGGCGGAATGACGAGTAATAGCAGGGCTATTGCGAGGAATTCCAACGAAGATCCAGCGGTTCAAAATGGCTGCGCAGTTCATATTTAGAAGGTGGAGTTGGTATAAGGGCCGGGTCGCAACGAAGCGTCAACAGGCCAAACAGCCACAGTTTCTAATTTGACAATAATGGCTGGCATTATACGGGAAAAAACGTATGATTTTGCAGGGATTGTCGTATCAAACAGATGTTTGTAGCTCTGGAAGGTGTTATGAATAACAAGAAATGGCTTTTGCTGACAGTGCTGGCCGCAGCAATTGGTGCGTTTTACGCCCTGGACGGTCAGCAATACCTGACCCGTGATTTCTTTCAGGGCCTTTATCGTGATGATCCGGTACTGACGGCTGTCGCTTTCTTTATCATCTACGTAGCGGTAACCGGCCTGTCACTGCCGGGAGCGGCAGTGCTTACGGTGGTGGCGGGGGCCATTTTTGGCCTGTTTCATGGTGTGTTGCTGGTCTCTTTTGCCAGCACCCTGGGAGCCACCCTGGCTTTTCTGTTTTCCAGAACCTTATTAAGAGACTGGGTAGCACAAAAGTTTTCCGGTTATCTGGAGACCATTAACAACGGCGTGAACAAGGACGGAGCCTTTTATCTGGCAACGCTCCGACTGATTCCGGCGGTGCCTTTCTTTGTGATCAACCTGGTGATGGGGCTGACCTCCATGCGGGTCCTGACCTTCAGCCTGGTCAGTCAGCTGGGAATGCTCCCGGGCACGGCGGTTTTCGTCAATGCCGGTGCCCAGCTTGGTCTGGTGGAGGAGCTGTCTCTTGAAGGGATTTTAACGCCACCATTGATCGCTTCATTTGTACTTTTGGGTATTTTCCCCTGGATTGCCAGAATGGTGATGGAGTGGTTAAGACGTCGTCGTTTATATCGCAGCTACCCGCAGCCTGCACAGTTTGATAATAACCTGACCGTGATTGGTGCCGGTTCTGCCGGGCTGGTCAGCAGCTATATTGCTGCGGCGGTCAAGGCCAAAGTATCACTGATTGAAAAGCATAAAATGGGGGGCGATTGCCTGAATACCGGGTGTGTGCCCAGCAAAGCCCTGATTCGCTCCGCCAAAATGGCCCATTACCTGAAGCGGGCCGATGAGTTCGGTATAGAACATGCGTCCGGGCAGGTTAATTTCGCCAAAGTAATGGAGAGGGTTCAGGAGGTTGTTGGCAAGGTTGAGCCCCACGATTCTGTGGAGCGTTATTCCGGTCTGGGAGTTAACTGTATCAGTGGCTCCGCGCAGCTGATCAGCCCCTGGGAAGTAGCAGTGGATGGTAAAAGAATCACGTCCCGAAATATTGTCATTGCCAGTGGTGGTCGCCCCTATGTGCCACCGCTGCCGGGTCTTGAGCAAATCGAATACTACACATCGGACACCATTTGGGGCTTGCGCAAGAAGCCCGGTCGAATGCTGGTGATTGGCGGTGGCCCTATTGGCTGTGAACTGACTCAGGCCTTCACCAGGCTGGGGGTTCAGGTTATTCAGGTGGATCACGGAGCCCGGCTGTTGCATCGTGAAGATGACGATGTTTCAAAACTGGTGATGAATCAGTTTATTCAGGATGGCGTCGACCTGAGGCTGAAACACGAAGCCCGTTCTTTCCATAAGTTGCCGGATCCGGACACCGGCGTCGAGCGTCAATTTCTGGCAGCGGAATTTGCCGGTCAGACCGTAGAAATTGACTTTGATATCGCCCTGTTTGCCACGGGTCGCAAAGCCAATACGGCAAATCTTGGCCTTGAAGCGCTGGGTATCGAGTTAACTGAGCGGGGAACCATTGAGGTTAATGACTACATGCAGACCCGTTACCCCAATATCTATGCCTGTGGCGATGTTGCAGGACCTTACCAGTTTACCCATACGGCGGCACATCAGGCCTGGTATTGTGCGGTGAATGCACTGTTTGGCCGTTTCAAAAAGTTCAAAGTGGATTACTCAGTAATTCCCTGGTGTACCTTTACCGATCCGGAAGTGGCCAGAGTGGGTTTGAATGAGCAGGAGGCCCGTGAACAGGGCATTGCCTATGAAGTGACCAAATACGGTATTGATGACCTGGATAGAGCCATAGCGGATGAAGAGGCACGGGGCTTTGTGAAAGTGCTGACCGTGCCGGGCAAGGATAAGATCCTGGGAGTCACTATTGTTGGTTATCATGCCGGTGAGCTGATTACCGAGTATATCAGTGCCATGAAACACGGTCTGGGTCTTAATAAAATCCTGGGGACTATTCATATCTACCCGACACTGAGCGAAGCCAACAAATACGCTGCGGGTGAGTGGAAAAAAGCCCATGCACCCCAGGGTGTATTGTCGCTGGTGGAAAAATACCACGCATGGATGCGCCATTGACTATCATTAAGGGGTCATTATAAACATAAGGATGTTTAATGAGTGACCCGGACCCGTCTGATGGTGGCCCGACAGAGGATCCCTCAAAGGATTCTGTAAATAACAGCCCAAGGTTAGCGTCGGCTGCCATCAGCGAAGATAAGAAAATCTTCAAAGAGCTGAAAAAAATCCTCAAGAACCGAAGTGTTATGCTGGCTGAGCCTTCTTCCCGAAAAAGTCTCAAAACCAATAACAAGAGCCTTCTGGCAAGAATAAAAAACTTTCTGCCAACCTCTGTCTATAAGATGGTCTCCCGTCTCAAACCCATTGATAAACAGAAAAAGATTGGAACGATGATTGCGCTGGTCCAGCAGAAGAATCAAATGGCCTGGCAGCGCCTGGGAGAAGGCAAGGCTGAGGGTGCCTGTGATCAGGCGTTACGCAAGCTACAGCTGGATTGTGAGCAGTCGCAGCTCTGGCTGGACCTGCTGGAGGGCAGGGGGCAGTCCAAGGTTACTGAAGAGCGGGCTCGGGTGGTTGACTGTCTCAAGGACTGTGTTGCTGCAGACGTTGCCAGTGACTTCAGGCAGGCGGATGAAGCTTACGTTGAGGCTGTTCATGATCTCAAGCTATCCATCATTCATGAAAATGATCTGAAAATTGAGCTGCAGGCACCCAAAGCGTCTTCTCCCCTGGCCGGAGAGCTGAGGCAATTTGAGAAAATGCTGGTGGATGAGGCATCAGCCCTGGAAGCCTATCGGTTGTATGGGCAGAATCAACGGTCATGACGGATTCTTCGGGATCATTTTACATTTAAAAACTTTTTTCCCTTCAGCATTCGTTTTGGTTGTTATTATCAGCTCGAACTCGTCAATCTTATTCTCTAAGTGATGACGCTCCGCTTCCTTCAGAAGCTTGGTTTTCTCTTGGGTAAATGCTTCGTCATAGGCAAATTCATCTTTATGGAGAATATCCAGTGCGTTTTCCAGCCTGTCAAAGGGAAAAACAACAGAAAATTCTGTCTCCCATTTCTCCCTTTTCTTCCTTTCATAGTAAGCCTGCAAGTCGGCTGATGAAACATAAGTCTGCGAGTCGGCTGATGAAACAGTATGATCCGAAATGCTCTTTTGTTGCACGGCGGAATTGTTACCTTGCTCTGATCGATTCGACAGGAAATTGGAGATATTGGTAGCAATGGCCACCACCCTTCCACAAAACCAACGCACAATGTTAATTGGCAGTTTTATTGCCGCCATAAAATAATGAGTAATATTTTCAATTGTGTTGTTAATCATTATTTAAATTCCAATAATTTGCCCTCTAATATCGAAAGACTTTGTCAGGGGGGGATTTATTACGCGAACACCATTCGTCAAATTAGACTGTGTGCGGCCAGGTAAGTTCCAGATGGTTGCCCCGGTGAGTCCAAAGCGTATGATTTCATTTGGTTAACTACTGATGCTGCCCGGATTTTAGATTGGAACCAGAATTAGCCTCTTGCTGGCAGTTGACCGGTAGGACAATTACGGTTGTCTGAAATTTTATCAGGCAGGCGGATGAAGCTTACGTTGAGGCTGTTCACGATCTCAAGCTATCCATCATTCATGAAAATGATCTGAAAATTGAGCTGCAGGCACCCAAAGCGTCTTTTCCCCAGGCCGGGGAGCTGAGGCAATTTGAGAAAATGCTGGTGGATGAGGCATCAGCCCCGGAAGCACATCCGCTGTATGGGCAGAATCAACGGTCATGAAGGGGTTCTGCTGTTGGCTCGATCAACTTCTTTGGTCAAACTGCAAGTAACCTGTTTCCCTTCAGCATTCGTTTTAGTGATTATTTTCAGGCATAACATGTCAGTCTCATTCCACTTTATGTGAAGCCACTTCGCTTCCTGCAGAAGCCTCGTTTTTTCCTGGGCAAATGCTTCGGCAGATTCAAAGTCACTGCTATGACAATCCAGTATTTTTTCCAGGTTGCCAAAAGGAAAAACTGCAGTAGTTACGGTCTCCCTTACATGATACATAGGCTGAGAGTGGGATGAAGAAACAGTACGATCCGAAATATCCTTTTGTTGCAGGTCAGAACTGTCATTTTGGTCTGATCGTTTTGACAGGAAGTTGGAAATATTGTGGGCAATGGCCACCACTCTTCCACAAAACCAACGCACAATGTTAAGCGGCAGTTTTATTGCCGCTTTAACATAATAAGTAATATTTTCAACTGTGTTGTTAATCATTATTTAAATTCCTTAAATTTCAATAATTTGCCCTCAAATATCGAAAGACTTTGTCAGGGGGGAATTATTATGAGAACGCCGTTTTCTAACTTAGACTGTGTACGGCCAGGTAAGTTCCATATGCCCCTTGGCCAGGACAGGCCGGGAGGCATAAGTGTTCTGTGGGTAATAAAGATTAAGGCTGGGCTTCAGTCGGGTCCGGGATCATAGAATAGGCAGAAGGGCTGGCAATACCACTGGTTTTCAGCACCAGCAGAGACATAACTCCGCTGACTAAAACAAACTGCCAGGTCCAGTCTGGCATCAGATCAATCCATATACCATTGGATACAACGATGGTTGCCCCGGTAAATACAAAGCGTATGGCTTCAATAACGATCAATCCGGTGAATTTTTCCAGCAACCAGCCAATACCGATCAGGTTCAGTGCAAGAACAAATGTCCAGAGTGCATTGAAGCCGTAAGGCGTGTTGTGGCTGATGGCTAACAATACCGTGGTTGCCAGCACAAGCATGGCAAAGTGGATCAGTGCATAGACTTTCAAGCCCATGCTGACGTCAGGGTTATAGTTCTTATAGCCGTGAATATCCGGCATCTTCATCGGTGAGGCGATGTCCGCAGGTCGATAGCCTGTGCGTCTGAACCAGAGTGTGAGTTTGTCTTTCCAGCTTTTGGTATTAAAGGCATCCCTGCACATCCCGGTATAAAGATGCAGGTTTGCCCACACCGGGTTCCAGCTTCTCAGAGGCGTTAGCGTGCCGTAGCGGATGGGCTCATAGTTTTCATCTTCTTCGATAAATGTGCCAAACAGCCGGTCCCAGATAATAAATACCCCACCATAATTCTTATCCAGATACTTCCGGTTTTTGGCATGGTGCACCCGATGGTTTGAAGGGGTAACAAACAGCCGTTCAAACCAGCCAAGCTTTGGAATATGGCGGGTATGCACCCAATATTGATAAAGCAGATTCATCAGGCTTACCGTCAAAAAGACATAAGGCGGGATGCCAAGAATGGCCATGGGAATGTAGAACACCCATGAGAACAGAAAGCCGGTGCTGGTCTGGCGCAGAGCCGTGGTCAGATTATACTCCTCACTCTGGTGATGCACCGAGTGGGCGGCCCAGAGCAGGTTGATTTCATGGCCTTTGCGATGATTCCAGTAATAGAAAAAATCCTGCAAGACAAACCCAAGGACCCATACCCAGAGGGCGTTGCTATCCAGTGACAGGAGCGCTGCATGATTATAAATAAGGGTATAAATACCCAGTTTGAAAATAACACCCGTGGTGACGTTAAGCATCCCCGTACTCAGGCTGTTTATGGCATCGTTAATTCGATAGTAATCCTTCTTGCGAATGATGGTGGCGATCACTTCAACAAGGATCATCAGCAAGAAGATTGGTATGGCGTACACAATCGGATTCATGGGGCGAGCCTGATTATTGTTGTTATAGGCCTGTTTTTAACATGAGTCCCAACGAAAAGCATGGTTTTTCATCAATTGAACACGTCTTATGCTGCCTGGATTTTAGATTGGAACCAGAATTAGCCTCTTACCGGTAGTTGACCGGTTAGACAACTACAGTTGTCTGAAATTTTAAATTCCCATTTATGAACTTTTCTGTTTTTTTTGGGGTCGTACCAAGTACCAAAAAAACTCATGTTTTTGTGATTTATGACTCCTTTATCAAACCAGGCTGCTGGGGCTACTCCAAAAAATACTTCCTGCGATTCTCAGGCTCCTGCTGCGGGCACTGCTTTTGGAGGGCATAAAGTCTCCATAGTGAATTTGGAGAAGGGGCAAGTCTTGATGGCTTTATATAATTACGCCCGTAACCCGATGGGCAGTTTTTATAGCCCTCCCGAGTCACACAATCCTACGCCCGCATACCCTCCAAACATGTATACCTTCAAGATTAAGGATTCTGATAAATTTATGTCTCTTGATGAAGCGAGTTCACTGGTTTCTGAAACGCTGAATCTTGAATATGTCCGGGGCAGAGCAATTAAAACTAATATATCAGGAGATGTCATAGATACACGTCGATATGACAGAGATAATGGCGAAGGTGTCGGTGCAATGGCTATTCAGAGCCTGACAAAATAACGAGAAAGAAAAAGAGCGTCATTATGTTATATGGCGCTATTTTTCCTGTTACTCATCGTTAAAGAATGTTTTCACCCAAAATCGTCGTAAAGAATTTTTCCCTAAACAGTCTCAGCAGGTTCCTTTCCTGACTGAAGCCCCGTTGCCTTGCGTGACTGAATCGCTTTATCGATCAAGGCAACGATACTCCTGTTACCACGTTGGACTGCTGCCTGACGGGGGGGGCTTCTCTTGTATTTGCCCAGGGCCCAGCGAACCTTTGCCTGTTCCAGGTCAGCACCGTGCTCCAGCAGCATCGACACAGCAGTCCTGTCATTGGCCGAGGTTGCGGCGTAGAGTGGAGTTGCTCCGTCTTTGTTGGCGGTATTCAACAACGCATTGCCAAACCCGGCTCTTTCTGACTCTGGCACTTCACTGATGACCCCCAGTATATACTGGACAATCCTGGCAAACCCACCTCGTGCAGCAATGAATAGCGGCGTAGCACCATGAGCGTCAGTGGCATTAACCACCTGCCTGGCTACCTTGCTCCGCTGTGGTTGCGGTACCGCTGAAACAGACTCCAGCAGTGACTTTATGATCCTGCTATTGCCCATGCTGGCCGCTAAATGGAGAGGCTGCCTCTCACCCCTGCGCCCATTGTGTTTGTCAGGGGCCAGCACCTTGATCATGGTATCGGCTCTTTTAGCCTCCGGCGAGTTTTTCAGGGCCTCCATGAAGCAGCATACCACACGGTCATCACCTCTTTTGATCGCTTTACACAGCGGGGTTTGGCCGTCTTTGCTGGCAGCATTCATGACCGCCACCAGTGCCCGGGCAATATCTGCCTCAGGCAATGCCAGCAGGTAGTTCAGGAAAGTTAACACGACCGACTCATTGGCATTCTGTGCGGCAAGATGCAACGGGGTCTCGCCATTGCTATGGCGGGGTGTCATGAGCATGATGGCAACATTTGCCTTTTCTGCCTCCGGTACACCCTGCAAGGCCGTATTCAGCAGGCATTCTGTGGCCTCAACAAGCCCTCCCCCGGCAGTGATATGGAGTGGAGAAACCGGATGGTTGGTCGCGTCGGACGGGGCTGCCCGTTTTGCCAGTTCCGGGTCTTCGGTCAGTAACTCCCGGAGCCGGACCAGGTCATTATTACTACAGGCAGCCAGTACTGGTGCCATCTGGCGGGGGGGAGTCAATCTTCGGTATGTTCCCGGGGCGCAGCGAACCTTTACCTGTTCCGGGTCAGCACCATGCGCCAGCAGCATCGACACAATAGGCCTGTCTTTAACCGAGGTTGCTGCGTAGAGTGGGGTTGCCCCATCTTTGTTGGCGGTATTCACCAACGCATTTCCAACCCCGGCCCTTTCTGACTCTGGCACTTCACTGATGACCGCCAGTATATACTGGACAATCCTGCCAAACCTGCCTTGTGCAGCAATGATTAGCGGCGTAGCACCATGGGCGTCAGTGGCATTCACCACCGCCCTGGCTACCTTGCTCCGCTCTGAAGACGGTACCGCTGAAACAGTCTCCAGCAATAACTTGATGATCCCGCTATTGCCCATGCTGGCAGCCAAATGGAGTGGCTGCCTCTCACCCTTACCCTCGCTCTGCCTGTCAGGGGCCAGCACCTTGATCATGGTATCGGCTCTTTTGGCCTCCGGTGAGTATTTCAGGACCTCCAGGAAGCAGCATACCATCCGGTCATCGCCTCTTTTGATCGCTATACACAGCGGGGTTTGGCCATCTTTACGGGCAGTATTCATGACCGTCACCAGTGCCCTGGCAGTATCTGCCTCAGGCAATGTCAGCAGGTAGTTCAGGAAAGTTAACAAGACCCACTCATTGGCATTCTGAGCGGCAAGATAAAACGGGGTTACGCCATTACTATTACGGAGCGTCATGAGCATGATGGCGGTATTAGCCTTTTCTGCCTCCGGTACACCCTGCAAGGCTGTATTCAGCAGGTATTCTGTAGCCTCCTTATGCCCTCCCTGGGCAGTGATATGGAGTGGAGAAACCGGATGGTTGGTCGCGCCGGACGGAGCTGTCAGTTTTGCCAGTTCCGGGTCTTCGGCCAGTAACTCCCGGAGCCAGACCAGGTTATTATTGCGGCAGGCGGCCAGTACTGATGCCTCGTTCAACGGATTAGAGCGGTCATCACCATCGCTTATCCCGGTATCCGGTGCCGCCAGAACCTGCAAAGGCAGCGCCTCAACAGGCTGTGGATGGGAGCTGGAAGGAACACTCTGGATCGTATTCATAACTATAACCTGATGACATGGATGAAGATCGTTGGCAACTATTCGCATGGTCAGTAGCTGGTTTATTAGTTATTGGAGTTTTTATCAAATTGCTATTCAGCTGAATTCATTATTCTTTTAGCCATTTCGATTGCTATAAACCAGCATTAATACAATTGCTTTATCGAGTCCTGCAATGGAGACTTTGTGAGGGTCAAGTGAGGCACCTGAATTTGATGTTGAAGAGTTGGTTTGTTCCTGCGGCGATGTAACTGCCGCTGATGAAGCGCCTTGTATAGGTTGCATTGCAATATCCTCCGTTAGTTTATGACAACAACCTACTAAATAAGTTCGATTATTTGAAAATGGAATTGCTGAATGATCCAAATTAACGACAGATGTTTAATTATGGAAGCCCAAAGCCCAAAGCCCTAGGCCTCACGGCTTCGCTGGGGCCCTCATGGCCAACGACTGTTCCTTTCGATGCACTGACTGCTGGCTTTAACAGCCAGCTTTTTTCCTGATAGCATCGCAAAATCGAGCCTGGCTCACAGTAACAATATCTCCCTTCCCCGCTTTCTTACTGGATAAGTTTCAATAGCAGCCCCTCTTCCAGAAGCGCCCTTCTTACCAGGGTAAACCCGCCATACCATGGGCTGTCATAAAGCGTTGAGTAAACGACGCTGGTTTCAAGGTTTTCATTGATTGAAACCGTCTGCGTTTTCAGACAATGTTTGATCACCGGGTGGATAATCGTGGCGGCGGCACAGATCTCACCGGCAAGCACCACCGTGTCCGGTCGCAGCAGGTTGACACTCATGGCTATTGCCCTGCCAAGGTTACCGGCGGCTTCTTTCAGTAGATCATTTGCCAGCTGATCGCCCTCGTTCGCGGCATGACAGATTGCCAGGATATCCGCCTTTTTTGTCTGGCTCTTATTTAACAGACTGGGAACACCCGACGCCAGCAGCTTATGACAGCGCTTTTCTATGGCCGGATTACAGACCAGGGTTTCCAGGCAGCCAAAGTTACCGCAGTAACACCGTTCTCCCAGCGGATCGATCTGAATATGGCCAATCTCGCCAACGGCCAGGGTGCTGCCTTCATAGAGCTTATCGTCCAGAATCATACCGGCTCCCACCCCGTTATGGACGCTGACAAAGAGGCTGTTTCTAAATCCACGGCTGACACCAAAGTGGTGCTCGGCCAGCGCCATGGACGAAATAAAGTTGTTGATAAAGCAGGGAATCCCCAATGCGTCAGACACCTGCTCTGCCAAAGGGAGATTGCTGACCGAAAGGTGGGGCATGAAAGTAATAATCCCTTTGGCTGAATTGACCAGCCCGGGCGTTGTGATGCCAACACCGGCCAGACAACGAATATACTTCTTATGGGTTTTGAGGAATTTTCTCAGTGAGGCAATCAGCTGTTTGGTAAATTCAACCTGATTCAAAGGCTGAATTGGCTCTGAGTACTCAGCCAGCAGCTTGCCTGACAGGTCACACAACCCCAGGTGGAGTTTGGTTCTGCCTGCCCTTGCCGCAAGAATCTGGATCTGGCCCTGCCGGGGAGCCAGCGATGTGGCCCGACGCCCCCGTTCAGAGGTCTGCTGTTCCTGTTCAACAATCAGGCCTGCTTCCATCAGTTGTCGGGTGATACGGGTCACGCTACCGGCAGCCAGACGACATTGTCTGGCTATCTGGATTCTCGAGATGGAGCCATGATCAACAATCGCTTGGTAAACAGCAGAAATGTTCCGCTCTTTTACAAAGTCCAGATTAGCAATTACTGTCGTCATTTTTGTAGTTTCAGCTCACCACCGCTCACCGTACCCTGCAGGGTAAAGTTGTCATCGAAAATGGCAAGGTTGGCAAACTGCCCAACCGCAATGCTGCCCATCTGACTTTCAATATGAATGGCTTTTGCTGCATTGACGGTAGCCATGCGAATCACTGCCTGAGGCTCAATCCCTGCCCGAATGCTATTGGCGACCGCAGCAATCATGGTGAGTGCGGAGCCTGCCAGGGTGCCATCTGCATTGGAGCACTTGCCATCCTGGTGATAGATGGTTTGTCCGGCGAAGACAAAGGTGGCCATATCCGTACCGGTCGGCGTGGTTGCATCGGTCACCAGCACCAGACGGTCCTGCATCAGACGATGGGCGATGCGCAGGTTTTCCCAGGACAGGTGAAGACCGTCAGCAATGATACCGGCACCCATAGCATGGCTGTCAAAGACGGCACCTACCACACCAGGCTCGCGGCTGCCCAGGGGGCTCATGGCGTTATGCAGATGAGTGGCAAAGGTTGCCCCCGCCTGTTCTGCCGCTTTAGCCTGTGCACAGGTGGCATTGGTGTGGCCGATGGACACAACAATGCCCGCTTTACTCAGCGTTTCAATGGTGCCTTCAGGGCAGACTTCCGGTGCCAGTGTCACCATGGCAATGACGTCTGCATTGTCACAGAAAAAATCGATCATTGCGCAGGAGGGCGCACGTATGACGTCCGGATCATGAATGCCTTTGCGCTGAGGGTTCAGATAAGGGCCTTCCAGATGGACGCCGGGTACACGATCCGGATGCCTGGCCATGTATTCACGGGTGACCTTGACCGCTTGTCGCATATCCTCATCACTGCTGGTAATCAGCGTAGGCAGAAATGCCGTACAACCTGAGCGGAGGTTGTTCTTGTGCATGATATCCAGCGTATCGATGGCGATATCACTGTGAAAAAGAACACCACCACAGCCGTTTAATTGCAGGTCGATAAAACCAGGGCTTAACGTAAGACCGCCGATGTCTACTTTTTTCAGGCTATCAGCACCCTGATGACCACCGGCAATATCCTCCGCCTTGCCAATGGCCGAAATTCGGCCATTCTCTATAATGATGGTATCAAACGACGACTGTTCCGGGTCACCGGTTAACGGTTTGAAATTAACCAGCGCGTAACTCTTTTCCGGGCTGATGACCAGATCCGCAGACATATCAAAAGTCCCTGATGTTTTCAGACTCAATATCCTGGAAGTAGCGCAGAGTGCGAACTTTCAGATCCAGGGTGGCAGGGTCATCACAGATCATCGTCGCTTTTGGATGAAGCTGCAGGGCTGAGATTGTCCACATATGGTTGACTGATCCTTCAACCGTGGCCTGAACCGCACGGGATTTATCAGAACCCGTGGCCAGAATCATCAGCTCACGGGAGTCCAGAACCGTTCCGACACCCACGGTAAGTGCCAGTTTTGGTACCTGGCTGATGTCCTGATCAAAGAAGCGCGCGTTGGCTTCACGGGTTTCCGTGGTCAGCGTCTTCAGGCGGGTACGGGAGGATAGTGAAGAACCGGGTTCATTAAATGCGATGTGCCCATCGTGTCCGACACCACCCATAAACAGCTCAATACCGCCACAATGTTTAATCGCTGTTTCATAACGCAGGCATTCAGCTTCCAGATTTTCTGCGTTACCGTCCAGAAAGTTAATGTTTGCTGCCGGGATATCCATATGATCAAAGAAGTGGCGGTGCATGAACATTCGGTAACATTCCGGGTGATCGGCAGGCAGGCCAACGTATTCGTCCATGTTGAAGGTAACAACATGGGCAAAGCTGACTTCTCCTTCCCTGTGCAGACGAACCAGTTCCTGATATGTCGGGATGGGTGTGCCGCCGGTTGGCAGGCCGAGAACAAAGGGGCGTTCAGGGGTCGGATTAAATGCCTTGATCCGGCTGACAATGTATCGAGCAGCCCAACGACCAACGGCTGGCTTGTTTTTCAGAGGTATAAAGCGCATGTCGTGAACTCCAGGCTTCTCTAACCTGCTCAGGGGGGTGTTGTCATAGCTTATTTATTTTTTAATGAAAAATAAAGGCGGTTGGCAATGTGCTCAACGGGTAGAAAATGTCTTTAAGTAATGATCTGAGTCAATGTATTTGCTTTTTTATTTTTCTTGGAAAAATAAATCAGTAAAATTCCGCGCCACACTGAACGAGACATACTCTCACTGTAAAGAATTAAATGGTTGATCAATCATGAACATTTTTGGTTACTTGCAGAAACTCGGTAAGGCGCTGATGCAGCCCTTTGCCGGTAAGGTGAAGAAAAGTGCGGCTACTGGAGATCTGAGTGCTACCCAGTCGCGTCAGACTCAGCAAGTAGCGGCGGCTGTTTCTACGGAGACAGTGAAAAAAAAAGTGGAAGTAAAAGATACTGCTCTGTTCGCCCGTCAGTGCCTGAAAGTGCTGGGTGGCCACCAGAACGTGACTCAGATTGATGCCTGTGTCACACGCCTGCGTCTGACGCTGAAAGATACGGCCAGCGTCAGTGATGACCGTATTAAGGCGCTGGGGGCAGCGGCGGTGGTTCGTGTGGGTGACAAGAACCTGCAAATCGTCGTCGGTCCCCAGGCTGAAATAATTGCTGATGAAATGAAAAAGATCCCGGTGACGGATGATCTTGCCAATGTTGAGGTTTCTGCATGACGCTCTCCCATCAAGATGTCAAAAAAGAGGGCAAACCTTGCCAACTGTCACTGGTTGCGCCTTTGTCCGGAATGCTGTTATCCATCGAGGAATCCACTGACCCGGTATTTGCTGGTCGACTGATCGGTGACGGTATTGTGATCAACCCAACGGACTCTGTGGTACTGGCACCGTGCGCCGGTACCATCAGCCAGCTCCATGACGCCAGACATGCCGTGGCGATCAAGACAGATTCCGGTGTGGAAGTGTTGATCCATGTGGGCATCGATACGGTTGTTCTGCGTGGTGAAGGCTTTGAGACCAACGTTAAAATAGGCGACAAAGTGTCTGTTGGTCAGCAGCTGTTGTCGTTTGATCCCGAGTTTGTCGGAGCCAGGGCGGCCAGCCTGCAGACCGCGATTATGATCACCACCGGGGAAACCGGTGTGGTGGTAAATCCCCGTACCGAAGTAACAGCGGGGCAGGATACCGTATTTGCCATTGGGGCTGAGCCTGAAAAGGAGATGTCCACCGAGAGCAAATACAGCCGCCAGGACAGCATTACCCTGACAGACGATTTTGTGTTGATGAACCCATTGGGTCTTCATGCCCGCCCTTCTGCCACTCTGATTCAGATTATCAAAGGCTTCAATTCTGATGTGATGATTCTGAACAAAGACACTGGCAAAGAGTGCAAGGCCAACAGTCTGACTGCTCTGATGGGGCTGCAGACGGTGCTGGGTTCTAACCTGCAAATCACCGTCACCGGCCCTGATGCCAAAGAAGCGATGGCAGCCATTCTGGATGGTTTCCGCAGTGGTTTGGGTGAAGCCGTGGCCGACGTGCTGCCGGGCGCTGATGAAGCCATGGAAGAAGAAGCGCCACTGCTTGGACCGGTAGAAGGCTCCGATGGTCGTTTACCCGGCGTTAAAGCGGCACCGGGTATGGCCATTGGCAAGCTGCACCATCTGGTTCATGAACTGCCCAGCTACCCGGAAGAGGGTGTTGGTGTCAGCGATGAACTGGGTCAGCTTGGCTACGGTATCCAAAAAGCCCGGGAGTCCCTGCAGCAGCTGGTGACTAAAATGGAAGCGGATCATGTAGGTGGTCATGCAGAAGTATTTGTTGCCCATCAGCAGTTACTGGACGACCCGGCGATCAGTGATCGTGCCCGTGAACTGATTGAAGCAGGCAAGAGCGCCATGTGGGCATGGCACCGAAGTTTTCTGGCCGAAGCGGATGAAATGCGCAAGCTGGATAACCCGCTGCTGGCGGCCCGGGCCATCGATGTAGAAGACGTTGGTCTTCGGGTTCTGCGTTACCTGATGGGCGTTGAAGGCGGCACCGATCAGCTGCCGGAAAACACCATTCTCTGTCTGGAAGACATTACGCCTTCTGAAGTGGTGACTCTCGATCGCCAGCGCGTGATTGGTATCGTGACCCTGCACGGCGGCGCGACTTCCCATGCGGCGATTCTGGCCGGTTCCCTGGGTATTCCTTACCTGGTCAACGTACCGGGCAGTGTTCGTCAGTATGAGAACGGTACCGATGTTATCCTGAACACCAACAAGGGTTACATGCTGGTTAATCCTACTCAGGAAGAGATCGACAGAACCGTTGCCCGCCAGGAACGTGCGGCGGCGGAACATGCTGCGGCGCTGCAAGTGGCGGACCAGCCTGCGGTGACTCTGGATGGCCATCATGTTGAGATCGCTGCCAATATCGCCAACCAGGACGATGCGGAAAAAGCGGTCAAAATGGGTGCTGAAGCGGTAGGTCTGCTGCGTTCCGAGTTCCTCTATATGGAACGTGCAACCGAACCCACCATGGATGAGCAGATAAAAGCCTACGAAGGTATTCTGGACGCTATGGGTAAAGACCGCCCGGTCATTATCCGTACTCTGGACGTCGGTGGTGACAAGCCTCTGGCTTATCTGCCCCTGCCAAGAGAGGAGAACCCGTTTCTGGGTGAACGTGGCGTGCGTATCGGTATTAACCGTCCGACCATGCTGCGCAAGCAGGTTCGTGCGATCCTGAAGGCGGCTCATGCCGGTCATGCCCGTATCATGTTCCCGATGATCAGCTCCCTGGATGAATTCCGTGCCGTGAAAAAACTGGTGCTGGAAGAGCAGGAAACGACAGGCGTCACCGTTGAAGTGGGTATTATGATTGAGGTGCCGTCCGCTGCGCTGCTGGCCGATCATTTTGCTAAAGAAGTGGACTTCTTCTCCATCGGTACCAATGACCTGACCCAGTACACCCTGGCTGTTGACCGTGGTCATCCAAAACTGGCGGCACGGGTCGATGGTCTTCACCCGGCAGTATTGCGCCTGATCGATATGACGGTGAAAGCAGCCAACAAAGAAGGCAAGTGGACGGGTATCTGTGGCAGCCTGGCCAGTGACCCGAATGCGGTGCCTATCCTGGTCGGCCTGGGCGTTCAGGAACTGTCCATCAGTGTCCCGGCAATCCCGGTGGTTAAGGCCCGTGTTCGCAGTCTGAACTATAAGCACTGCCAGAGCCTGGCCCGTGAAGCGCTGACTCTGGATTCAGTAGAAGACGTAAGAAGTTTGACTGCCTGATCGCAGACGATCGTCTTTCTGAAAGCCCCCTGGTTTTGGCCATGGGGCTTTTTTATTGCTGTCTGAAATATGTAGTTTTCCTGAGTTAGTACGTAGTTGTACTTTAAATCACATGGTCTTGATTCAGGTCATCTGCCGGTTAATTACTGTCCAATTATAATGCCCACCATTTGGTTGGCGGCACTTTTTGTTCACACCTTTATGTCTGCAGGGAAAGCAGAATCTGATAATTGTCTGAGCAATCTGTGATCACGACCAGTATTTATGATGGGGTGGCGATATCAATGAAAGAAATTGTGGATAAAGTGCTTGCTTCCACGGTGAAGCGAAGAACGTTTATGAAGTGGGGAACCGCTGCGGGCGGTGCGGCAGTCGTTGCTGCGCGCACACTACCTGTGAAAGCTTCTGCGACAGAGGCCAAACCTGCGGTTGAAGAGATCAAGTCAGTGTGGTCTGCCTGTACGGTCAACTGCGGCTCCCGCTGTGCACTGCGTCATCAGGTAAAAGACGGTGTGATCATCCATACCGAAACCGATAACACCGGTGACGATATCTATGGTGACCACCAGGTTCGGGCCTGTCTCCGTGGTCGTTCCTTCCGCAAGCGCGTCTACAACCCTGACCGTCTGAAATACCCAATGAAGCGTGTCGGTAAGCGTGGTGAAGGTCGATTTGAGCGCATCAGCTGGGATGAAGCGTTTGACACCATCGCTGATAACCTGAAGCGCATCAAAAAAGAGTATGGCAATGAAGCCATCTATCTCAACTATTGTACTGGTACGCTGGGAGGCACGGTTTCCAAATCCTGGCCACCAGCCGCCACACCGATCGCCCGTCTGATGAACTGCTGGGGCGGTTATCTTAACCACTATGGTGATTACAGTACGGCCCAGATTGCCGTGAGTTTACCGTATTTGTACGGCGGCAGCTGGGTAGATAATAACTGTACGTCAGATGTTGTGAATACCAGGCTGGTGGTCAATTTTGGCAACAACCCGGCGGAAACCCGGATGAGTGGCGGCGGTATTGTTTATCATCTGACCGAAGCCCGGCAACGCAGTAATGCACGTATGATCACCTTTGATCCGCGCATGACCGATACGGTCCTGGGTGCCAATGATGAGTGGGTTCCTCTGCGACCGGGTACCGATGCCGCAATGGTAGCCGGTATGGCGTGGGTGATGATTAGCGAAAACCTGGTGGATAATGAATTCCTGGGCAAGTACACCATCGGCTACGATGAAAACTCACTGCCTGCCAGCGCACCGAAAGGCGCTTCCTGGAAATCCTATATTCTGGGCAAAGGCGATGATGGTGTTGAAAAGACCCCGCAATGGGCGGCAAAAATAACCGGTGTCCCGGCAGACACCATCATCCGTCTGGCCCGTGAAATTGCCATGACCAAACCCTGCAATATTATGCAGGGCTGGGGACTTCAACGCACCGCCAATGGTGAGCAGGCCAGTCGGGCTATCTGTATGCTGGCGGTAATGACCGGTAATGTGGGTATTCCCGGTGGTGGTACTGGTGCCCGTGAAAGCAGCTACTCCATGCCCTTTGCGGTCTTTCCGACACTGACCAACCCGGTATCAACGTCCATTCCCATGTTCCTCTGGACGGATGCCATTTACCGTCATGATGAAATGACCGCGTTGACTGCGGGTATTCGTGGTGCAGAAAAGTTGACTCAGCCCATCAAATTTATCTGGAACTATGCCGGTAACTGCATCATCAACCAGCATGCGGACACCAATCGCACCCATGACATTCTCCAGGATGACAGCCAGTGTGAAATGATTGTGGTGATCGACAACCACATGACGCCCAGTGCACGCTATGCGGATATTCTGCTGCCCGATTTGACCGCGGCTGAACAACCGGATTTCGCCCCTAACGGGTACTGCGGAAATATGGGTTACACCATTTTCTGTGATACTGCGGTTGAGCCGTTGTATGAATGCCGTTCTGTCTATGACATGTGTACCGGAATTGCCAAACGTCTTGGGGTAGAAGCACAGTTCACCGAAGGTCGGGACCAGGAAGCCTGGCTGCGTCATATTTATGCAGAATCCCGGAAAATGAACCCGACACTGGTGGATTTGGACTTTGAGACTTTCCGTGAGCAGGGCATTGTCAAGCAGAAGAATCCCGGTGAACCTCATGTTCAATTCCGTGAGTTCCGGGAAAACCCCGAAAAGCATCCACTGGATACACCCTCCGGTAAAATTGAGATTTATTCAGAACGCCTGGCGAATATTGCCTCCAGCTGGACGCTGGGGGACAGCGATATTATTCGGGCACTGCCTGAATACGTTTCTTCCTGGGAAGGGCATGAGGCAGACCACGCGCAGCAGTACCCGCTGCAGATGTTTGGTTTCCACTTTAAAGCCCGTACTCACTCCACTTATGGCAACGTCGATGTGCTGCGGGAAACCAACCGGCAGGAAGTGTGGATCAACCCAGTTGATGCTCACAAGCGCAAGATAAAAGACGGTGACATGCTGAAGGTCTGGAATGACCGTGGCGAGATCCGTGTTGCTGCGAAAGTGACTGAGCGCATTATGCCCGGCGTGGTCGCCATGGGGCAGGGCAGCTGGTACGCACCAGACCGCAGTGGCGTGGACCGGGGCGCGTGTATGAATACGCTGACCACCCAGCGCCCATCGCCACTGGCCAAGGGCAATCCCCAGCACAGCAACCTGGTTAACATTGCCAGGGCATAACAGGACAGGAATTAAAGTTCGATGAAACAACCCTCAATAAAACAACTGGGATTTTACGTCGACACGGCCAAGTGTACGGGCTGCAAAACCTGTCAACTGTCGTGCAAAGATGAGAATGACCTGAAAGTTGGCGTGAACTGGCGCCGGGTTTATGAATACGGCGGTGGTAGCTGGCTTCAGAACGAAGACGGCACCTATGCCCAGGACGTGTTTGCCTACTACACCTCCATCAGCTGTAACCACTGTGCCAAGCCAGCCTGTACCAAGGCTTGCCCAACCGGTGCCATGCATAAGCGTGACCAGGACGGCCTGGTGGTGGTTAACGCCGACGTCTGTGTTGGCTGCCGTTACTGTGAAATGGCCTGCCCCTACGGCGCACCGCAGTTTGATGCCGAGAAGAAAGT
Source organism: Endozoicomonas sp. ALE010 (assembly GCF_049310165.1). Taxonomy (NCBI): domain Bacteria; kingdom Pseudomonadati; phylum Pseudomonadota; class Gammaproteobacteria; order Oceanospirillales; family Endozoicomonadaceae; genus Endozoicomonas; species Endozoicomonas sp. ALE010. Next base: position 63,211 of record NZ_JBLYNV010000007.1, read on the forward strand.
CATGACCAAGTGTGATGGCTGTTTCGACCGGGTTGAGCAGGGCAAGCAGCCGATCTGTATCGAATCCTGCCCGCTGCGTGCCCTGGATTTTGGTCCGATCGAAGAACTGCGTGCCAAATACGGCACGGAAGCGGATATCGCGCCACTGCCGGACTCTTCTCTGACTGAGCCATCGCTGGTAATAAAGGCGAGCCGTCATGCCAAACCTTCCGGCGACAAGACCGGACGCATTATGAACACTCGGGAGGTATAACCATGCATGAGTTGTCACTGGTATTTTTTACGGTGCTGGCACAGGGCACCGTTGGCCTGTTCCTGGTACTGGCCAGCCTGCTGATGGCGAACAGTGATACTAAGCGTCAGCAGTTGTTGAATAAACTGCTGATGGTGGTTCTGGTGCTGCTGGGTATCTCCGGCGCTGCCGCCATGACTCACCTGGGGCAGCCATTGCGTGCCATAAACGTGATCTTTGGTCTGGAGCACCTGTCGGCACTGAGTGTTGAGATCATCACTACTGCGCTGTTTGGTGGTGCTGTTTTCACTTATGTGGCCATGGTGCACTTCGGTATTCTGGCCAAGTTGCAGAAGCTGGTTCTGGCGGGAGCCATGGTATTGGGCGTGCTGTTACTGCTGGCCATTGCCAATGTGTACACCCTGGCCACAGTGCCTGCCTGGAACAGCGGCTGGACCATCTTCCAGTTTGTTATGACCGCTTTTGTGGTGGGTATCCCGGCAGCGGCGCTGATGCTGAGAAGTCAGTCGGCCTCTTTGGGTGCTTTCCAGAAAAACGCTGATCGTGCGCTGGCCACCCTGGGCTTTATCGCGTTGGGTCTGGTGCTGGTGGGTTACCCGCTGTACCTGTTCTGGCTGGGTCAGGTTGACCTGCCTGCTAACCCGCTGGGTCTGTTTGACTACCACGGTCGTCTGATGCTGGCCCGTCTCGGTCTGCTGTTTGCCGGTCTGGGCGTTTGGGTGATGGCTGCCACTCGTGGTAATAACACAGCGGCAGGTCTGGCAGGGGTGAGTACCGTCCTGGTGCTCACGGCGGAACTGTGTGGTCGTATCTTCTTCTATGACCTGCATATGTTTGCCAGTGGCATGTAAATAAGTACAAAGTTCCTCCTTCACAAATGAAAGGAGGAACTATTCAAAAACTCCGGACGCGTGAACGCACAACAACTGTTACCAGCTTCGCCTGATCAGGCCGTGGTCATAGCAGCCCAGAATAGTCAGGAAGAAGACACCCATATTTACTGGAAGAAACAGGGGCTATTTTTTGGAACTAACGTAACAAAATCACGAAAATCACAAGCCTTTTGCAATATTTACTTTTTCGTCTTTTCTTGGTGTTTTGGTTAATTTAATACTTTCGTATTATTTTTGTGGAGCAGGGTAGACAATTAATTTACACCTTAAAAACAGTTGTTGAAACTTTTTAGTAAAAATGAAGTCTATTAAAGTGAAATATTCCGATAAACTTTGATAGAAGTAATTTTTATGGATGTATCATGCTCAACTGCTAAAAGTTTTTTCTGTCCCCCCGGGACTGAAGATCCCTACAAATTGGCTGTCATAGTATGTGCAACGGAAGGTTATATTCTTGGTGGGTTTTGTACCTGTGCTAAGGTGTCAAAAACTTTCGCTTATTTTTGTCTCGGCGCTTCTGGGGGCGCGGTAGCAGGAGGTGCTACAGGCCTTGCTGCAGTGAGTGGAGTCGTTACCTGTTGCCAAGTAGCACAACGTAAAATCGCTCACCAATCTTCCATTGAACCCAAGGTGATCACACAACAGCCCGGTTCGCCCTTGATTATCTCTCATGCTCCTGAAGTAACTGTCGTACCGACAGAAATTCAAGGTGAAGTTGGATCAACCAATAACGAAACCGTGTTATGACCCCCACCCCCGGGAATTCCAGCACCATGCACCATGATCTCTGAGTTTCATGGGGTATGGCGGTGGTGACCCGAGTCGGCTGTTATCCCCTGCGGGTGCGCATGGGAACCGACCTTCGTGAAGTGTTGTTCAGGGTTTTACGACAATCTCATTTACCTACAGGCAGCTAAGCAGACAGATAATTAGCATGAATTATCCGCGGCCTGCTCTTTTAATTCCCCGAGCTTCTGTTGCTCTTAATCCGACAGCCTCCAGGCCACGAGAGTGAATCTGATGACATACTGGCAGCCTCTTCGTGGTATTGCGATGCTTGTAGTACTATCGTATATTAATTACGGTTACAGCGTAGGGAATTAATTTACAGATTAAGATAATTTGCAGAAACTTTTTAGAAAAAATGAAGTCTAAACAGTGAAACATCCTGATAAATTTCTAAAAAGGTAAAAAAATATGAACTCTTTAGGCCAATGTGCTGCTATTAAGGATTCCTTATGCCACCCAGACACTCACGGTGCATACAAGTTTGGTGCTGTTGCAGGTGGAGCGTTAGGTTATTTGGGTGGTCTGCTTGTGACGAAAGAACCTCTCCGCGTAGCTGTTTTCAGCAGTTTGGGATGCGGGACAGTAGGAGTTATTTCAGGCCTTTCATATGTGGCTACATACGTGGCCTGTGTCAACTTAGTTCCTGATTGTACTTCTTGTCCACCTCCCATAGACTCCAGAGTGATCACAAAACAGCCCGGGATGTCCTCGATTATCACTCAGGCTCCTGTATTAACTGTCGAATGGACAGAAACTCCGGATGAAAAGGAACCAGTTGATAAAATAGCCGTGTAATGCCCCCGGCAATTGCCTGCACCATGCACACCCGAACTAACCACCATGATCTCTGAGTTTTACAGAGTATGGCGGTGACGGACTCAAGTCGGCTTTTATGCCCTGTGGGTGCGCATGGGAACAGACCTTCGGAGAGTGTTGTTCAGGAATTTACGACAATCTCACTATCAGGAGGTGTTTCATCAGGTAATTGTCCAGGTAGAAAATGTGTTGGAACCTGCCGTCAATAATGCCAATGGCACCTTCAGGCCAGGCTCCCAGGACGCTCTATCATTCAGCACTCGCCTTAACCAAGACATGACAATGTCATAAGCACCCTTTTCAGGCGTATGATTTCTGACACCCTTGATCTGATCATGGCCGGTAATGACACCATTTCTGATGTTGACACCAATGGTCAGGGGCTGTGGAGAATGCATGTGGTAGACAAAATATTGTCCCTCTTGCACCCGGCGGGTATAGCTGGCCACGCAGTGTTTCATTTGTTTTCCCTCATTCGCCAGATCTTCGGGTGTTAATATCGGTATGATATCAACGGTTCCGGGATCGGGTTTGAACGAAGTAAGTCAGCCATTTCCAGTCTTTTTAACTTTTCACACCAATAGATGTGCTCTTGAGATTTCGCCAGATTATCCTGTTGAAGCGAATGAGTTCCTGCCATAGGCAAACATCTGGTAGAAGTCCCCCTGTGACAAGGCAAACTTATCCGTACTGTTTTCTTTGTTGCTATCCAGCAGTTTCCACTTGGTGTCCAGTACCATCAATGGTTTGCCATCCTGCTCAATCAACAGGTCTGGCTTCAGCCGCAACCGGGGATCACTGTTGAAGTGAACCTTGGAACTTGCCTGTTCCCTGAGATGGAGTGAGGCAGGGAGTTGCTGCTTTAGTATGCGGACAACATAGGCTTCAAATACCGATTCCATGGGGAACAGTAGTGAGAAAGCCCGGGTTTTCCCGGATACAGTCAGTGGCTAGAATCAATCTGGCCCAGGATAACGGGCTTTGATAATGATCCATTCCCCGGCTGCGCCATTGCAAAGTCTTGCCGGATCAAAGGAAGCCTTGCTTATTCGACGACAGCGATCGCTTTCAATCCGGGTGCTGAGAAAGTCGTGTTCAAAAACCGAAATAGTATTGTTCATCGGTTTCTCACTGACTGATTACTCTTAAATAAGCATCCGGGTTGGCGAAGGCGTCGTCATTAATGGCATACACTTCGCGGTCGTCTGATAACTCGTCAGAAGGAAAGTCATCACCAAAGAGATAGCGGACATCGCTTTCCTGTTTTGTCACAAATTGCAGCGCAGCCTCACCTTTCCGGTTATCTCCCAGTATCAGGCGAATCTTGCCCCAGTCCTCAAAGAAATACTCCTGTAGCAGAGGCAGAATTTTCTTTTTGAATATGGAACCCAATTCATCAAACTTGTCATCTTCACTCTCTCTTTCAGCGATAGGCATAAAGAAAGCGTGGCCAAGTGTGTGCTCACGGTCTTAGAGATACTCGATACGATCATTCAGCGTGCGCAACAGGGCTCCTATGTTAATGCCTTTCACCGTCATGGCATCCAGCTGTTGGTAATCGGGCATCATTTCAATAAAATCAAAACGACGACGTAGGGCAGTATCCATCGTAGCCAGAGAACGGTCTGCTGTATTCATGGTGCCGATGATATGCAGGTTTGCCGGAACCGTAAATGTGTCGCCTGAGTAGGGGAGCTGTACCGATAAAGCCTCTTTCTGCCCCGCCCGTTTGGAAGGCTCAATCAGGGTAATCAGTTCGCCAAAAATTTTAGAGATATTACCACGGTTGATTTCGTCGATGATCAGTACGAACGGCTCAGGGCTGGATACGGTAATCGACTCATCGAAAACAGGTACATCGTACTCTTCAACCAGGTGGCTCAGAATCGCTTTGACATATGAAGGGTTATAAATTCGTTCATGGTTAACCCCCTGATACTCATTCCAGAGATGTTCAATAGCTACCGGGTAGCCCCTTTCCAGATTTTCATTTAGCCTTTAACAGAGCATCGTACTCTGCTTTCAGTTGATCACGATCCTGACAATCGTTGAACTCTGCCTGGGCAGTTTTAACGGCCTTTTCTATTACATGGTAAGTTTTGCCGGTTCCGGGAGGGCCGTAGAGAATAGTATTTGTTCCGTTTTTCACGTTATTCATAGTTCCCTGCTTTCACATAATCAGTGGGCTGACATTCAGCAATGGCCGGTGCTTCTTCCAGGTCGTCTGCGGTGAAATTGCTGGCTTTTTGATAGAGCTTCCAAAAAGCAATATTTCTTTGGTAGATATCCAATTCATCGGAAAACAGCGGTGCAGTCGCCTTTAAAACATTGAGGTTAACCTGACTCCAGTTCCCACGCGTTTCTACATTCACCAGGAAGTGTTGTTTTAACACTTTTGCTAATTTTTCTGTGCGGATTGTAATACTAAAAGAGACAGGGCACCTTCAGAGTGATTCAGCCTCACAGCTTCAAAACGGAAGCGAATCTTGCGTTTTATTTGTGATGGATCACGAAAATCAGGCTCAGCAAAGCTTACTTTGGTGACTACACCTTTGGCAACAAGACCACGGGGCTCTTGACCGGTGCGCATCAAATAGACGATGTCGTTTATTTTGGGTTGTTGGCTGTAGCACGACCAGGTGATTTCATCACCAATTTGGCAGGATGAATCGTCTTCTTCTCCAAATGAGAATAAGTTGGGATTCCATGTCAGAAGGTATGCACTCATTTTATCGCTGTCGTAGCTCACAGTAAAATCGATAAAGGCAGGAATATAATGGAAAAAAGATGGTGATGGTTATCAGTTAAAACCGCAGGCTATAAACGGTTGAACTGAAGGCAATTGTCGTTTTTACAGCCTTTGAGGATTACGCTGTGAAAATTATTTTGGAGTGCAATAAGCGTTTCTGTATTCATACTTTCCTTACCCTGAATTTGCAACTCACTATTGCCATTACTGGTCTCTGCAATAAGCTGGCCTTTCAGAATTGACTTGGATTTTCAAGATTCACTGCCCGGGTTTGGCAACAATTACTTTGTGGCCTTCTCTTGGTATTACGGTGATTGCAGTACTTTCGTATCAGAATTACGGTTACAGAGTAGGGGAATTAATTTACAGCTTAATAGAAATTGCAGAAACTTTTTAATAAAAATGAAGTCCATAAAGTGAAATATTCTGATAAATCTCTAAAAAGGTAACAAGTATGAACGCTTTAGGCTCATGTACTGCTACTAAAGATTGCTTATGCCCCCCCGGCGCTCACGTTAACTACAAACTTTGTGGTGGGTCAGGTGTAATGATAGGCGGTGCTTTTGGCATGCTGTGTTCATGTTGTACAAAACCTATCGAGGTAAGTACTCTCATCTCTTTGGGAAGCGCGGCAGCAGGAGGTGCTTCAGGTCTTGCATTAATAGCTGCAGGCACGTCCTGTTATCACTTGATTCGGAACGATGATACCATTAATCAACCTTCCATTGGCTCAAGAATAATCACACAACAGCCCGGGATGCACTCGATTATCTCTCATGCCCCTGTAATAACTGTCGAATTGACAGAAATTTCAGGTAAAAAGGGAACAACCATTAAAATAACCGTCTGACACTCCCTGCCCTTCGGGCGCGATAGGGCGGGGAGTGTCGTGCGCCGTGTAAACGGTGTATTGGAGTGCCACAAACGTGGCTGAGATTGCTGGTATATCTCATACCTACTGTAGTTAGGTACGCCTGGTAACAGGCTGAATTCCTGAAAAGGAGTGCTGAACATAGCATCTACAGAAAAGGCTGAGCAAAGGGGAGCAATCCGAACGATGCCGGTCAAGGTAATGTGCCTATGGTTAAGACCATACCGTTTAAACCCTAGTCATGGCGTTTCACCGCACCCGCAGCCCATGATTGCTATTGAGTTGCGCCGACCTTTGAGAGACCTCTGTGACGCCTGGGTCTGCGAATGCAAATCTCGACCAACAGGGTCGGGCCACCTGAGATCAGAGCAGGATAAATGACGGACAGGGAACCTAAGGGCATAGCATCTCTTATACACTGGAAACATGGGATCGCCTAAGCTGGTCTTGACCTGTATGGCGACAGAGTCTCCGTAGTACCCAATGTCAGGCTGTAATGGTACTGGCAGTCGGTAAACAATCCGGCCTATCCGGACGGTATAAGCAAGCAGTGATGCGAGTGAAAGCCGAAAGGGAGAAGGGGGGCAGTGTTGTGTGATCTTTAATTTTCGACGGTAATGGATAGTGAATATGCTTTCCGGAAGAACACAACGAAAATTAGAGGGACTTGAGATTTGTTCTCGAAATGGGAAGTACCGATGTCGAGACTTGTTCAAAATGGCGCTAGAGTGCCGTGACCTCTGGTTGCAGGCATACGCCAATATCTATGCCAACAGTGGTGCAACCGCTGTGGGAAGTGATGGTGTGAGCCTTGATGGGCAATCGATTGAAAGAATTGATCATCTGATCAGTCTTTTGAAAAACAACGAATACTTCCCAGTACCATCAAGACGAGTCTACATACCCAAAGCAAATGGGAAACAACGCCCTCTGGGTGTTCCATCGGGTATGGATAAACTCGTTCAAGAAGTGTGGCGCATGTTACTGGAAGTGGTCTATGAACCAACATTCAGTATCAACTCCCATGGTTTCAGACCGGGACGATCCTGTCACACAGCTTTGAAAGAAATCCAAACCAGTTGGACAGGCTCCAAGTGGTTCATCGAGTTCGACATTAAAGGGTACTTTGATAATATCGATCATCAGAAATTGGTGTCGATAATAGAGAAGCGCATTGATGACAGGCGATTTATTTCTGTAATCAAGCGGATGTTAAAAGCCGGATACATGGAAGAGTGGCAATTCTACAAAACCTACTCTGGTACACCGCAAGGTGGGATAATTTCACCTATTCTTGCGAACATTTATCTCAACGAGTTAGATGATTACATCAAGGAGCTTCAAGCCTCAGTTACATGCGGTAAGAAACGGCGGGATAATCCGGATTACAACTGCATTAAGCGTCAGAAAGCCAAGGCTGAGAAAGAACTTGAACGTGTCAGGCAGCATGGTGATCAAGAGGCCATAAAGAGAGCAAACCAAGAGGTGAGGATTCAGCAGGAGTTGCTTTTTAAAACCTCATCAACGGATCAGCATGACCCCAGTTATCGTCGGTTGAGATATTGTCGCTACGCAGATGACTTTCTACTGGGATTTATCGGTTTAAGGCAGGAAGCTAATGCGATCTACAGCGCTTAAAAGCCACGTTGAGACCGATCTGAAGCTTGAAATAGCAGAAGAAAAGTCTGGGATCAGGCATGCGCCGACCGAGGGATGTCAATTTCTTGGGTATAACATTGACGCAAAACCAACACCAAAAATACTGTGGGTCAAGCGAGATGGCAAACGCTTCAAGAAGCGAACAATGGCGCAACACATCTCACTAAGAGTTCCAGCTGAAAAGCTGCGTGGCTTCGCTCGCAAGAATGGCTATGGCAACTATGCCAACAAGACAGCCATTCATCGGGCACGGATGTTAAGCCAAAGCGACGTGGAAATCGTGTTACAGGTGAATGCGGAATTGCGGGGCTTCTCGCAATATTATTCGCTGGCCAATAATGCGAAAACGGAGCTTGCGGCAATTGTAGAGGTTAAGCATGCTCAAAACATTGGCCTCGAAACACAAGTGTAGTGTGAAGACGGTCAGTGGAAGGCTTCGAGCAGGCAACCGGCGAGGAGTAAAAGCCGCAGACAGATTCTATCCACTGTGGACGCTCAAAGATCTCAGAAAGTCATTGCCAGCCAAACCTGATTTGCTCCCGGCCACTGCAAAATACAGTGGTAGGACAGAGCTAATTACCAGAATGCTGGCAAAACGCTGTGAATATTGCGGCAAGACTGAAGGGAAATTTGAAGTACACCATGTACGCAAGCTGAAGGACATTAAAGATGGTACAAAGACATGGCAAAGACTCATGATAGCGAGAAATCGCAAAACTCTCGTACTCTGTGTTGAATGCCATGACCTGCTGCATGCTGGCAAGCTGCCAGACAACAGGTACAGTCCTCGTAACAGCATGGAGAGCCGTGTGCAGTGAAAGCTGCACGCACGGTTCGGAGGGGGGGAAACGGCAACCTGTTTACAGGAGCACGTTCCCTACCCACTAGGAGGCTGTCCGAGAATAGCGCCCGTAGCGAGGATGGCAGAAAATTGAGGATAAAAATTCCGTTTTGTGAGGTGAATAGCGGGGCTATTTGCCGAACAAAAAGGAATTTTTAGGCCAATTTGCTGCCACCGCAGTAGGGCAGTCTGACTTACCCACAGGCTGTTGTTAAGCGATGGTGAGAATTAACGACAAATATATTGTATAAGTTATCCACGGCACTTCTGCTCTTCTAATTCCCTGAACTTCTGTTGCTCATAGTCTGACAGCACAAGACCATAGCTTTTTACCACGCGAGTGAATCTGGCAACATACTGGCAGTGGAAAGACTTCGAAGGTGGTAACCACTCAAGGGCACCTGATGCCCCTTTCTGGCGGTTGACACTGGCCTGGACGGCAAAAAGGTTCACTTCATCATTGGCAAACTGCACTCTTTTTGCCTTCGACCATTGATCAGCCCCACGATCCCACGCCCATCTCAGAGGCACTAAATGGTCGATATCAACCTGGCGAGCTTCATAAAACGTCTTTCCCGTATAGGGATCAAGCCATCTGCCCCGATATACTGCGCACTGGTTCCCGGCGGTATCTATCGCGCTGGTACTCTGCTTCATCAGAAGCTCGTGGCGAGTGTTCATACAGTCCCTGTCTTCATCAGCCCAATCACCAAAATATGAACGGTCATATTTTGCCGGACTCTGACGGTACGTTGCCGCATTCGACTTTTTTAAGCCTGATCCTTTAGGAAGTCTGCCGCCGGAGCTGAGGCAATCATTGAGAGAGTAGAAGGCAGTATAGTTTTTTGTTCTCTCATAGCTGGAGCTAGAGATATCGTGACAGATGCCTGACTTGCTCTTTTTTACCAGTTCTGCACTATTTACAGAGGTGCTCAAGAGTGCCAGAAACGTTATCAGGAGGTGTTTCATCGAGAAATTGACACAGGATTGAATATTAGACGACAAAATACATTAAAAGGACTATTGAATAAATACCGCCTCTTGTACGGTGCTGGCTCAGGGAACCGTTGGCTTGTTCCCGGTACTGGTCTGCCTGCTCCCGCTGGGCCTGTTTGACTGATATGGTCGTCTGGTCTGGTTCGTCTACAGAGTCAAACTCGGATAAATATAATTTTTTAAGTAGGAACGTTGAAAAGCTATAATGGCGTAGCGGGAAAGAAAATAAAAGCGACGTTTGTTGTATTACTATATGACCATTTCCTTATTATCAAACACTCGTACATTAAAGTATGAGAGTCGAGTAATAAAAATATTTGATCACTATCGAATGAATAACCTACTGTTTAATCCTAATGATAAAAACTTGCATATTTAGTGAGTGTTAAATGAAGCCAATTTCATCAACTCAAGTTACAAATTTATGCCTGCCAGATGATGATCAGAAAGTTAAACAAAACCACATACACATTTCTACAGAAGGTTACCGGTACACTGTTGGCGGTAACGGCGTTTTTGTAAACACCTTTTGTAAGGCATTTCACGAGCGTAGTTGTAGAAATATCATGGTTCTTCCACTGCTTGATTTCGTAGAGGATACAGATGTAAAAAAATCAATCACTGCTGGCTGTCAGCTTTCTTCTGGTGAATTAATATTGGTTGAAAGATGCAGTGATATGCCTGAATGTGATGTCTATAGAGTCCAACCAACAGGGGGGCAGAAAAGGTATTTTGAAAAGCATATTAATTCATACAATATAGAGCAAGAATACAAAGACTCTTTGGCAGAGGATCTTTACTTTAAAGAACAAGGAATTAATGATTCTGATGAAAGGTTGAAATTTGCTGGTGCTATATCTCTAAAAATGTGTGTGTTTAACCAGATAGCGGCAAAATTTGTCAACGAAGTGCTTTTGCCAACAATGGGAAGCAAAAATGTATATATTCATGATCATTTTTTTGGAGGATCCCTTCAATACGTTAATCACTTCGAAAACGTTAAAAAAGTGAACTGGGTACATTGCTTAAGTCCCCATACGGGTTTTAGCGACTGTATGGCCAATAAAAAGCCTGTTTATACAACCCAGAGCTATATGAAGATGGATGAGAGCAAGTTCTGCAAGCTACCGGATTATGAAAAACCTGCAAGAGAGAGGGCAATTAAACATGCTGATGTAATTTTAACAGTATCGAAATATGCCCAATCTTTTCTGACATTTAAACATCCTCTCATATCAAAGTTCTTGAGGATTCACAAAAAGGCGATCCGCTCAATCAAAAGCTGCTCAGATTTATCAAAATTTAGCCTGGGTGCTACCGCCAAAAAATACGGGTTAGAAGGAACTCCGGAAAAAAATATCAAATCAAAACTCAGAGACCTTTTCTTTGCTGGAAAATTGCCTTTAAAGCCACCATTGAATAGCAAAGGATGTGTGAACCCAGTCACTAAAAACTTACCAATTGTTTTTTTTATGGGCAGGCCTCATTTTGAAAAAGGGACAGAGCATGTACTGAATATGGTAAAAAAACTGGATTGCCTGTTTTTTATTGTTTCTAACGGAACAGAAAAAGATCCATTTATTCAAGCTATTCAGGAAACAAAAGCAGCAAGAAATAACCTCGTTTTACTTACTAAAAATCAAGAGCATAAGCAACTCTTAATGGCTGTTGCGGACTATGCCGTTATTCCTTCTCTGGCTGAGTCCTTAGGCTTGATTGCCGGTGAATGTCATTCTATGGGGCTGCATGTAATCAACTCGGATGTAGGGGGACTGCCTGAGGCGTCACCTCCTTGCGATGAATGCAGAACAGAAGTTCATTCAAATGCTGAGTATGGCCATTATTCAGAAGATACAAATAAAGCATTCCTCCAGGTAGTTAGTGAAAAGTTAAAAGCCGGAAGGCCCAGGTCATCTCACATTGTTAGGCATGCCAGTTATTTCCATTCAATGGAGAAATTTACTACTTCAATAGAAAATGCTCTTTCTAATTAAACGTATTTCTTTAATCGTGTGGCAATTCCAGCCTTCAAAGGCTATTGCCACTCTATAGCAACTTGTCTGAGCAAAAACGAACTGGCTGCCAAGCAGGGTATCCTGTGTGCATCTTCAGTCATCATAAGCTTCAAACTCAGATCAGTACCTGCCTTGGTTATTTTCAGGCAAGGTAACAGGATCAGCCTCGTCATCATACTCTGGTGGCAGCAGCAAAAAGTTCCTTGCAAGTGTGGAATTGGGCATCATTTGGTAAAAAATTTTCCCGTCATGTACGCTCGACTTCACAGAATAGCCGCGCTCACTGAGCAGTCGGGCACCCGGAGAGTCCGGCTGCCGGAGCATCTGCTCCAGTTCAGATTGTTCCAAGGTACCAACAGAGGGCAGGATGGCCTTCTGCTGCAGTCGTATCGTCTCAGTTTCCAGGGCATCCCGGATGTCAGCCGACATAAGTTTTTCCAGCCCGGGTTGGTTCGCCACCACGATCATCTTTTCTGCCAGGGTCATTGCTTCGGGTAACCGGACTTGTCGAAGTTCCCCTTCATTGTGCAGGCGTCGATAAGCACCACCGGACCCGGTATCCGGATCCCAGCAACCAGGCGGTTGGTGATCTGTATGCCGCCGGTGGTGTTTTGCTAAGCAAGGTGAAATACCGGCTTTCTCAGCGATAGCAAACCGGACCAGATCGTTCAGGCACTCACGCAAACACTGATAGGGGTCTGGTGCCTGCTCAATCAGTAATCGTCGTTTATGGTTATCAACCGGGAGATGGTATTGACTGGTGAACGGATTGGGCACCTGGTGATGCCATCCCCCGGTAATGCTGGCCAGATCCCGAAAGCTCAACATGACGGACTGGATCAGCAGGGTGAAGTCCGGGTTGTTGACCACGGACAGCAGTTCAATCTTTTCTGGCTGAAAATAGCTATCATAGATCATTTCACTGGTGTCAATTTCTGCTGAGTCCGGTGTCAGCCTGATCGTCGGAAAGTCCTCCCGTGGTGGTTTGACCCGCAGGATATCCACAGTATCCCCAAAGCGCAGCACCTGACGCAGCAGTAACTCTTCCTCTGTGCATTGGTGGTCAGGAGTAAACGACGGATTTTCAGCACCTATCATTGTGCAGTTTTTGTTTCTCAGGGCGCTGGCCACCAGGGTAACCAGCTGCCCGGGGTACTGTTGCAACCTGGTCATATCACGCTGAAACAGTTCTGCTGCCCGTAGCTCTTCAACATTTTTATGCTCATCTTCAGCGACAGCATCGTGGTAGAGTTCGGCAATGGGTAGTAACTCTTGCAACTCGGGATGCTTCAGCAGTAATTCCCGGAATGGCTTATGAAAGTCGGGCAAAACTTTACTATCCATGAGGAACTCGGTGGCCAGCTGTGTGCGCAGGGCGTGATCCAGTCCGTGCCATTTGCGGTAATAGGGTTTTATGCCATTCGCCAGAATGGATTGTGCCCTGTTGGGATGGGGAAACTGGTAATAATACTCACCGACTTTCAGGGTAATTGACTTATAGCGTCCATCAGGCAGGATTTCCATGCCCTCAAAGGTGGGCGGTGATGCCAGAAAATTCACCAGCCAGTCCGGCTGGCATTCTCCCTGTTCCTTTCGCCGGACCACAACGGCAGGCTTGCAAGTGTAATATTCCCCCGGAAAAATACTCAGCCTTTGATCAATGGATCGATTGAGCGTCGCTGTATTCTTTAAATGCTCTCGTAACTGTTCATCACTGTATCGAAGGGGTGAAAATCTATTTTCCAGAAATTCTTTAACTGCATGCCCATAAATCGGCTCATTGGTAAAAAAGTGATCATAAAACTCCTCGCCAAGCAGTCCAGCAGCCTCCCGATGGTGATCTGAACTATCCAGCTGGCGGTGATTCAAATGCTCGTGCAATGCTTTTTTCAGGATCGATACTCTGTTCGCTATCATATAATGTTTAGTAACGGGGCCGTCCTCATCATTGCAAAGAAGTTCCCACAGCACCTCGTTACGAATGGCATTGGCTTCATCGTCGGTCAGCAGATTGGCCCGGAGAAAATGATTGGCAGATGTTAATATTTCAAGATGATCTGCAAGCTGGGTTGATGTTTGATAATTGAGATAGATTCTTGCGCCGTAAGCGATGAGCAGGCAACACACCAGTGGATTGCAGTGGACAGGTGTTGACTCCTTGTACCCTAATAAATAGGGAACAAACAATTTGTTATTTAATAACTCCCGGCAGATGACCGCTTGTGCGGCAAAGGTGGGTTTAACCTGCTCGAAAATGTAGTCCCAGCTAGACTGCTTGTCGTGTATCTCGAAATCATAATATAGCCAGGGAAAGTGTTTATGAAACGGGGTCTGCTCAAGCAAAGCTTCCAGTAATAGATTCGGTAAACCCACTTTGCTGTTGACCCCGTCCACCCGGGCTGGAAGTTCGCTTAAGAATGTTGCTGAATCACAGTTCTCGATGGCTGTCAGGATGGCTTTGATGTCGGTGCCAAGCGCCTTGACACTGGCTGATACTGTGCTGACCTGCTCCGGAATATTTTTCAGCAGCTGCAGAAATCGTTCACCACCGGACTGACTCAATAACTGGTAAAGCCTGAGTTCCTGTCCAGTGAAGTTGACATATTGAGAGAAGGCACGGATGTTTCGCCGCAGCATTAGCGCTTGTGTACGGCTGATTTCCACCGGGGGAGACAACACCCCCTGATAACTGTTGTACAGGCACAGTTTTACAGGCTCACGGAACTCATCACCGGACGCGTTACCTTTATTTTGCTCGAGCGTCAGAATATTGCCCATGACTTCTTCAAGACGGCGAAAAGAAAACTCCCTGGTAAAGTCCAGAAGGTAGCCATAGTGCATGCGGTCAAAATTAATGTGACAGAGAATTTCCGGATATTTGCCTGCTCCTTTAATGATCCGTTCAGACGGTTGGTGCAGTAAATAGCCATTTACACCAAGGTGTCCTGAGGTTAAAGGTGATTTGCTAAACAGGGAGTGCTTTCTGTGGTAACTCTCTGCTATTTTCTCTTCCAAAACATGCCAGCTGGTAATTTTCTTGGTGTATGTGAACCAGCTGCACGGTTCCCCCGAGTCATTCGAACTGACATCTTTTTTATAAGCCCAGAGCATATGGCAGCCGGGCGCAGGTTTCAGAACCGTAATGACCTGGTCTGGCCTGGTTCCAAATTGATCCGGCCGCTTGGCTTCTATTGCATATTGGGCACCGGGTGATAATAAACTCACTGGTCTGTATTGATCGCCTGAACCGGCAGCTTGTAATGCATTGACAACACGAACCATCATTCCGCCAAACTGACCGAATGCGGCAACAGGATTGTATTCCTCTTTCTTGCCGCCTGTCGGTGGTGGATGAAATCCTGACGAACCAATGCTTGCTTCCGCCTGAGGTATGGACATATCAAGGGTCTCAATGAATTTAAAATCGTATATCGGACTGCATGGGAGTAAGGCTCCGCCTGAGTGAAATGAGCACAAACTTCAGACACCGAAAATATCGAAAGGTTCCCCGTAATCTGGCAGCCCGGGCAGGTGCCATGCAAAGCACAGCGGCGGAAGTACCGCCGCAGCCATGTCACCGAAGTGGCAGTGCAGTTTTGTCCTCAATAATCATGATCAATTACAGGGTGCGCCGTGCTCTGTAGCGTGCTCGAATAAGTTCCTACCCTCTTCAGTAATTGCCTCAAACCCGGCAAAAAATTGATCCAGGTCAATCGGTTGTTTGTTGACCAGCTCGTATTATCAGCACTATTTCACCAGTTCATTATTTGTACAGAGATGCATTTTGTCAGGGGTAACACTACCTGTTTGTGTGCTGGTTTCCGGTTTTAGTGATAACGGTAAAATAAATGAAGAAACTTCTCGATAGTGCGCTGTCGTCTGTCATCAAGCGAAGAACGTTTATCAAGTGGGGGACTGCTGCGGGGAGTGCCGCTGTTGTCGCTGGCAATGCGTTGCCTCTGAAAGCCATGGCAACGGATTCAACGCAGGCAAGAGCCGCTGGAGACAAGGTGACCTGGTCTGCCTGTATGGTGAACTGTGGCAGCCGCTGTCCTCTCCAGGTGCATACCAAAGATGGCGTTATCACCCATGTTGAATCGGATAACCGGGGCGATGACGTATACGGTGATCATCAGATTCGCGCCTGTCTGCGCGGTCGCTCTATCAAGCAACGGGTATACAACCCTGATCGTCTGAAATACCCCATGAAGCGGGTTGGCAAGCGTGGCGAAGGCCGCTTTGAGCGCATCAGCTGGGATGAGGCGCTGGATACCATCGCCAGACAGTTAAAGTACACCATCGATACTTACGGTAACGATGCGATCTATTATCAGTATGGCTCCGGAACCCAGGGCTATAAAACCGACGGTCCTTTTGCCTCCAAGCGCCTGCTGAATATGCTCGGTGGCTTTCTGCCTTATTACGGTAACTACAGCTGGGGACAGATTCAACGTGCGCTGCCGTTTACTTATGGCGGTGGACGTCCAGCGGCGTTCGGCAGTTTCACCAGTGAAATCGCCAATGCAGAATTGCTGGTCATGTTTGGTTACAACCCGGCAGAGACCCGCATGAGTGGCGGTGGGGAAATCTACGAGCACATCAACTCGGTGAACAGCAAAAATGTGCGTACCATCATTATTGACCCGCGTTATACCGACACCATGCTGGGCAAAGAGTCTGAGTGGATTCCAATCCGCCCGGGGACCGATGCTGCCCTGGTAGAAGCCATGGCCTGGGTGCTGATCAACGAGAAGATGGTCGATGAAGCATTCCTCGAGACGTTCTGTGTTGGCTATGATGAAAAAACGCTGCCAGCCAGTGCACCGAAGAACGGCCACTACAAAGCGCACATTCTGGGCCGAGGTGCTGATGGCATCGAGAAAACCCCGGAGTGGGCGGCAAAAATTACCGGTATTCCAGCGAAAAAAATCATTCAGCTGGCCCGGGAAATTGGCAGGGCCAAACCTGCCTACATTATTCAGGGTACCGGTATTCAGCGTCAGGCCAACGGTGAACAGGCGAGCCGTGCCATCTGCATGCTGCCAATTCTGACCGGCAATATTGGCCTTGCCGGCACCAACACCGGCGAAATGCCAGGAAACTATGGCTTCCCGGTGAAAACCCTGCCCATGGGTACCAACCCGATCAAGACGGCGATTCCATTCTTCAAATGGACAGATGCGATTCATCGTCACCATGAAATGACGGATAAGACCGATGCTCTGCAGGGCGGCACGTCACTGAAGAATCCGATCAAATTCATCTGGCAATATGCGGGCAATATCACGGTTAACCAGCACTCTGATATCAACCGGACCAAAGAGATCCTGTCTGATGAGAGCCTGTGTGAGTTTATCCTGGTGTTTGAAAACCATATGACACCTACCGCACGGTTCGCGGATATTCTGCTGCCGGATATCACCACCATTGAAAATTATGAAGTGGCCAGCAACGGCTATGCCTCGGGCACTCTGGGCGCGGTGATTCCGCTGGTGCCTGCTATTGCCCCGATGTACGAGTGCCGCAGCGCATACGACATCTGTGCAGGTATTGCCAAACGCTTTGGTCTGGAAGCGCAGTACACAGAAGGCAAGACCCATGAGCAGTGGGTGGCGGAACTGTACGAGCAGATGCGTAAAGAACAGCCTCAGGTGCCAACACTGGAAGACCTGCGTCGTGACGGTCCCTACAAACAGCTGGCACCGAAGCATATTCGCATCGCTCTGGA
The DNA here is from genome assembly GCF_049310165.1 of Endozoicomonas sp. ALE010. Classification (NCBI taxonomy): domain Bacteria; kingdom Pseudomonadati; phylum Pseudomonadota; class Gammaproteobacteria; order Oceanospirillales; family Endozoicomonadaceae; genus Endozoicomonas; species Endozoicomonas sp. ALE010. The sequence goes on from NZ_JBLYNV010000007.1 coordinate 80,821, forward strand.
AGGTTTCCGTAAGGATCCTGTGAACAATCCTCTGGGAACCCCATCCGGGAAAATCGAAATTTACTCCGAACAACTGGCGACCATTGCCGCCGAGTGGGAGCTGCCGGAAGGGGATGTGGTGACACCGCTGCCACAGTACGTCACCACCAGGGAAAGCCATCTGGATCCTTTGACTGAGAAGTATCCGCTGCAGCTGATTGGATTTCACACCAAGGGCCGTGTGCACTCCACATACCACAACGTCGCTTTCCTGCGTGAAGCAGTGACCGATGCCGTGTGGCTGAACCCGGCAGATGCACAGGCCCGGGGAATCAAAGATGGCGACATGCTGAAAGTCTGGAATGACCGTGGCGAGACCCGGGTTCCGGCTAAAGTCAGCCCCCGGATTATGCCGGGTGTTGCTGCCCTGGCCGAAGGTGCCTGGTACGCACCGGGTAAAGACGGTGTTGACCGTGGTGGCTCATTCAACGTGCTGACCACTCAGCGCAGTACGCCGCTGTCCAAGGGTAACCCGATGCACACCAATCTGGTTGAAATTGCCAGGGCATAACAGGATAGGAATTAAAGTTCGATGAAACAATTGGGATTTTATGTCGACACGGCCAAGTGTACGGGCTGCAAAACCTGTCAATTGTCGTGCAAAGATGAGAATGACCTGAAAGTCGGTGTGAACTGGCGCCGGGTCTATGAATACGGCGGTGGTAGCTGGTTTCAGAACGAAGACGGCACCTACGCCCAGGACGTGTTTGCCTATTACACCTCCATCAGCTGTAACCACTGTGCCAAGCCAGCCTGTACCAAGGCCTGTCCAACCGGTGCCATGCATAAGCGTGACCAGGATGGCCTGGTGGTAGTTAACGCCGACGTCTGTGTTGGCTGCCGTTACTGTGAAATGGCCTGCCCCTATGGCGCACCGCAGTTTGATGCCGAGAAGAAAGTCATGACCAAGTGTGATGGCTGTTTCGACCGGGTTGAGCAGGGCAAGCAGCCGATCTGTATCGAATCCTGCCCGCTGCGAGCCCTGGATTTTGGTCCGATTGATGAGCTGCGTGCCAAATACGGCACGGAAGCGGATATCGCGCCACTGACGGACTCCTCTCTGACTGAGCCATCGCTGGTGATGAAGGCGAGCCGTCATGCCAAACCTTCCGGTGACAAGACCGGACGCATTATGAACACTCGGGAGGTATAACCATGCATGAGTTGCCACTGGTATTTTTTACGGTGCTGGCACAGGGCACCGTTGGCCTGTTCCTGGTACTGGCCTGCCTGCTGATGGCGAACAGTGATGCCCGCCGTCAGCAGCTGTTGAATAAACTGCTGATGGTGGCTCTGGTGCTGCTGGGTGTCTCCGGCGCTGCGGCCATGACTCACCTGGGTCAGCCATTGCGTGCCATGAATGTTATTTTTGGTCTGGAACATCTGTCGGCACTGAGTGTTGAGATCATCACCACTTCGCTGTTTGGTGGTGCTGTCTTCACTTATGTGGCCATGGTGCACTTCGGTATCCTGGCAAAGTTGCAGAAGCTGGTTCTGGCGGGAGCCATGGTATTGGGCGTGCTGTTACTGCTGGCCATTGCCAATGTGTACACCCTGGCCACAGTGCCTGCCTGGAACAGCGGCTGGACCATCTTCCAGTTTGTTATGACCGCTTTTGTGGTGGGTATCCCGGCAGCGGCGCTGATGCTGAGAAGTCAGTCGGCCTCTTTGGGTGCATTCCAGAAAAACACTGATCGTGCACTGGCCACCCTGGGCTTTATCACCCTGGGTCTGGTGCTGGTGGGGTACCCGCTGTACCTGTTCTGGCTGGGGCAGGTTGATCTGTTTGCTAATCCGCTGGGTCTGTTTGACTACCACGGTCGTCTGATGCTGGCCCGTCTCGGTCTGTTGTTTGCCGGTCTGGGCGTTTGGGTGATGGCTGCCACTCGTGGTAATAACTCATCGGCAGGTCTGGCAGGGGTGAGTACCGTCCTGGTGCTCACCGCTGAACTGTGTGGTCGTATCTTCTTCTATGATCTACATCTGTCGTCTATGTGATCAATATAATTATTATGTAAGCGAGTAAATGCAGGACACCTGCAGTTATAAGCACAATAGCCTGAAAATCCCTATACAGGGCTTTTCAGGTTCTGCTGGTTCTTTTTACCCTCAACTGTTCACCGGTTTTCTCTCCAGAAACTTCGCTTTAGACGTTTCAGGTTGGCCGGTTCCAAACGCTGGTCTTCACCGACAAGGCATTCAGAACCGATGCACACCTTCATTTCTCCGCCTTTGGAGATCACAGAGGGTTGAGGCGCAATGGAGCGACTGTTCAGTATCATTCTTCGACCGTGTGAGCCCATATTCTCCATAACGGATACATTCAACACGCTAGTACCATCCTCAATATTCACGGCATAAAAATAATTGAGCCCGACGCCCGGATTACAGCTGTTAGAGGACATTTGAGGAACAAAAGAGCTAAACAGCAGCATGCCATTGATCAGTGAGGCCCGGCCCAGGATTTTCTCGCCGGGATCTTCCAGTCTCATATACCAGCCAGCAGCTCCGCTCAAAGAGCCCAGTGCCGCATTTTTATCCCACTGGTTACCGTGTTGAATGATGTTGGAGGTCGCATCGTACAGTGACCACTCAGTAATGACCCCACCGTTGGCATACCGGTAAGTGGTCGGCTTGTTAAAGATATTGCGGTCACGAATTACATACATACGATCCTCCACCGCCGTATTCATGGGGCTGGGGCGGGTACCGCTGCCTATGGCGATATTGAGATATTCGCGATTGCTGTCAACGGCTACAGTGGGTGCCTCAAAAAAACGCCGGGCATCCACTTCAGACTCGCCTGCCAATTGGGCAATCAGACCACCATTGGCGAAATTCCAGGACCCGGTGTTATCGGGATTGATATCAATACGGAACACCTGACCGCCAATATCCACTGCATAAAAGTAATCGGTCAGGCCATCCTGGTTGATATCAACCAATGTCAGATCTGCCGGAATACTGTATTCCATTTCCGGGATGCTCAGGTTACCGTTTTTGCCGGCATGCCAAAGCATTTCACCGGAATAGGCATCGACCATATATATTGCCCGGCCTATGTCGTTTTCCTCAATTTCCGCTTGCTGGTCAGCATCTTCGTCATAGCCCCCGCCAAACAGCAACACATACCGTTCAGACCCCTGCCACTTGACCTTCGTTAACTGCGCCTTTGACCAGGTTTGTCCCAACTCCGAAAAGTCGGGATTTCTGGATGGATCGTCGTCAGCCTTGTTATTGGAATCCACATCCCCTTTGATAACCCATCTAAGCTTCGGGGTATTCCGGTTAGTGACGTCCAGAGAATAGATATTACTGCCTCCCCTGCGCATGGTCAGGAATAAGTAGGCATGCCCATGACCGTCCGTTATGTTGCCATCGCCGTTCCAGTCCCTGAAAAAGACAGTTATCGGTCCATCCATGCCATATATTTTGGCTCTGCCAGGGTCGGGCTCCGGTGGTGGAGCTGGCCATTCATGCCTGGGCCTGATATCACAAACAGTGTCGCCGACCAAGTGTGGAAAGTTGTAATGCCATTTACAATATTCAGGATGTGCACACCTTGCTCTTGACCAATCCCAATCGCATTCATCATCGTTCGTGGGTGTCGGGGGGATAAGACGACAACTCTCGCTCAGGTTTAAATCTCCCCACTCAAACCTTTCTTCACAATAACGGGCCGGCACACAGGCACCGGGTACCTGGTAATTCCACACACACTGTGAATCCGATGTTGGCGCACCGGATATCGCCGGGCGAACCGTCCCCTCCCGGTACATTCGCAGGTTGCCCAGCAATTTCTTGGGAATGAACGAGAAAGTAGTGTACCCACTGGTATCCACAGCATGGAGAAAACCATCATTGGTGGTAAAAAAAATGGTTTTATCCACATCACCATGCCACCCCCAGGGGTTATAAGTAACAATGACCGGCTGAGTATGAATAGGGTCACCCATACTGAACCGTGGTTCTATCAACACACCATCGCCATCGTCGTCATCAATATCAATGCCCCGTGCCCACTGCAGCAGCGATATTTTCTCCAACATACCAGTAACGCCCAGAGTACCGTCAGGAAAAGAAACAAAATTGCCTTCGTTGACCCTATTCGAATCGCTTGACAGCTCCACATCCCTGTCGCCAGTTAAATTGGTATAAATCGGTCGCGCCGGATCCAAAAGCGATGCAGCCCCACCGGCTGTAACGACTTTACCATCCGGTGCAGCGCTCCAGATACTCTGGGCATTGTCAGAAAAAAAGCCAGTCACCGGATCAATGGCCAGATTCCCGTTGGCATCATATATCTGATTATCATCACCCAAACGGTAACGTTTCAGGTTGCCCGTCCAGTCTGGTCCGGAGCTAGGGGCAAAAACGGTGTAGTAAAGTTCATCGGTGGACTCAAGGGAGTTAAACGCATTGACGGGGACGGTCGGTGAAGCAAATGAGGTGGATTCCGAATTGACCCGAACCATAATATCGGCAAACGCCTGACTCAGCTGGTTAGCATCCTCTGCCCGGTAGTACTTCCCGTTACCGGCCCTGACGGAATTGGACAGTACATCTGACGACCATTGATCCATTTCACCAAAGCCAATAACGCTTAATAAGACGTTCTGGTCGCCATTAAAACCGCTGTGAATATCATGATTGGCCATATACCAGATAATTTCATTAAGGCATTGGTGACAATCGTGGTACAAATGACTTGGTATGGTCTTACCCGCGATCATCCGCTCAATGTCAACATCAGCACTGGTATCATAGGAAGGTGCGCCATCAGTCAGCAAGATGATATTGTTCTTTTGGCATTCTGTGACAATGGGGGAACGATAATTCGCGCCTGGATTCCAATAGGCACGGAAATCGCTGCCAAAGGGGTTCGACGCGAATTTTGTGTACTGCCCCGAAAAATAAAGGTAGGCTTCATACAACGTTTCAGCCATTGGTGAAAAGCCGTTTGGAATCAAACTATCAATGGCATCCATAGCCCCCTGTCGGCCCGTGTCAATATCTTCAGATGCGAATATAACGCGGCCGCCCTCATCATAGTTAAATCTCATTACACTGATGTTGATATTCTGTGCATCACTGATAAAGTCCTTGGCCACTTGCTTGGCTATATCCATGCGGGAGGGGCCAGAATACTGACAATTCCCAAAAACACCACATACCTCGGGCCTCGCGAACATGCTCGCTGATGTATCCATAATCAGCATCACATTGGGCTGGGCTCCAGTGGGAAGGTCGGCAACAAACAGATCAATATCATTTCCCGCCAGTTCACAAGATAAAATCAGGGAGAGCAGAAAACACGCTGATGTCCTTAACCATCGAGAGATGGTCTGCGAGTATTCTGAATATTCATATTTTGAATGATCGTTGCTAAACATTCCTGACATTTTTATCCACTGTTCTGTTGTTATGCCCAGCCAATGCTCATATCTACGAAGGGTGATACTTTTATCAGGCAATAGCAGAATTGACAGTTCCTTACTCCGGTGCCGAACCCTGCGGTGGTGTGATCAACAGAACTTGCAAGACTTGAGCCGTATTTTCAATCCAGATCACCAGCGCAGGCTGCTCCGGGGAGTCCCGGGACTCCTGCAAGTCCTCCAGGTCCCGCAAGTCCTGCAAGGTTGCCTTCTGACTACCACCACCCAGTCTGCCCACTTGCAACCGCTGGTCAAAGACCAATCGTTTTGGCAGACAGGTTGCACAGGGGTAGGCCCAGATCAAGCCACTGGACTCATTGCGAAATTCAACTTCTATCTTGCCGAACTCCTGGTCAACTTGCCTGCCCGCTGCGTTGCCATGGACCGCCAGGCATGACAGCCATATTCCTGTCATGGCAGCCAATAGCCAGTAGCGGACATGACTGTCATGGTGTTTGCTCAGTAACATAAATCTCCCCCATGCTCTGGCCTGACCGGGCAAACTTCATTGATGGCATTGTTCTCTATCTGGTAAATCAGACCAGAACACTGACTCCCAGAACCAGCTTCTTCCCACTGACGGCAGCAGCCGTCATGTACTGATCAATATCGGCAGTCCCCCCGGAAACAACACCATTAAGCACCTGCAACCGTGCCACGCCATGTACCGGGGCAGCGGCATTATTTCCTGGCCGGATCCTGAACAGATATAGGGTGGCCTGTTTATTCAGCCAGTTGACCGGTTACTGGTTGTTCCTGAAGTGCAGGGGAGGGTTTATCAATGCGTTCAATACCCCATTGCTCCAGCTTTTCTTTCCATGTTTTTCGAAAATCCGATGAAGTCTTGATCTTTCCCAGTGTCAATAGAGGTTGAGGCATTTCTTTTCTCAGACACTCGCCAACCAGATTCATAAACCATGCGGAGTTTTCAGCGGCTTGTGCAAGGCTGTCAAACCCTTTAAGACTTTCACCAAGGGCGTTCAAGTGCTGAAGGTCATCAAGCATTGATTCCCGCACTTCCTGCTCCCGCGCGTACCGGGAAGCAAACAGTCGTGACTTCATCAATCCACCCGATCGACAGGTTTGCAGTGCAGGTTGATCCAGTATTTCAGTCGCTTCAGACAGTACCTCCTTCACGGAATAATGGTCTTTAAACCGAACCAAAGGGCGCTGGCGCTGATCCGATGGAACGGGAAAACTTTCCCATATTGAAGCTATGTATTCCTGTAGCTTCTGATTCTTGAACTTAAGCGAGTTCTCTTCAGCCACCAGCATTTCCAGGCTGAGTTTTTCAAGGTCATCAGCGGTGCTGGCAACACGAAATTCCCGATAATCGGACAACCCCACAGGCTCTTGCCAACAGGAATCAAAACGAAAAATCTCTTCAGCAACACGCTTGGTTATTGTGCATTTCTCAACTGCGAGCCCATTCTCCTGGCGCAGTCTCTGAATGTTGCCCGCCAGCTCTTTTTTTAAATTTTCTTCTTTTAGTTTTTTTTCTTCCAATGCTTTGTTTCTTAATCGTTCCTCACTATCGGTGCGTTGAAATTGACTGACGCCGGGAGGGCTGTTGTTATCACAAGCCGTCTCAGGCTGCACTGACGAATCGGCAATCCCCGGGGCTTTCATATGCACTGACCAGGTTCTTTTTGTCATTGCCGGAGACAACGACAAACCCAAAGGCTCAAGACTTTTTATTAATTCCTTTGCTAATTTTCCACCCGCCCCGTGCCCTTCCAGTAAACTTGCTATTTCTTCTGCAAATGCTTCAAATGTTGGCCGCATGTGTGTCACTGTAACGGAAAGCTCGTCCTCAGTGCTTTCCGACAGTCTGAAGACAAAATCTTCCGGGTTTCCTGCCAGATAACCCATAAGATATTGGTAATACTGGCAACCCTTCTGCACATAGGCATTCAGGGCGTTTTGATAGTGTCGGGCAAATACAGGGATGTTTTTCCTGTACACACTTTCAGCAGTTTCAGAGTCGAGGTAGTTCTTACTGGCAAGTTTCCTGAGTCTTTGTTCGCCAGCCTCCCGGAGTTGTTTCAATGGCTGTTTCAGTGCTGACGACCCTGTTATTATGTTGTCCTTGTCTTGTGCCCGCTTCGTGGCAGCTGACACTGCTTTTGCTATCTTGCCCTTAAATAGCCCTTTACCCGGTTTCGATTTCCCACCTGATTGAATATCCAGCATCGGTGTAGACATATTTGCACTTGATGCCGCCTGCTGACTGAGTGATAGGTTATTCATAAACTCCGGACTCGTGAATGCACAATAATTATTATCAGCTTCAATTATTATCAGTTTCGCCTGATCAAACCCTGATCATCGGTAATCAAGATAGTCAGAAAGAAAGAAAACGCCCATATTTTCCCGGCAGACAAACTCTTCAATCAGGTTGATCAGGGTGCATGAAGGTAAGTAGTTAACCAAATGAAATCGTATTTTCTGACTAAGTGGACAGTCACTCCCGGCAACTGCTCCTGCGTTGCTCTAGCTCCTGCATCCATGCAGTCGTGCGGCGTTACAACTACGGTCACATAGCTACGGCTATGCTCCCTACGTTGTGCCTTGCATAGTAACTGACCACTTAGCCAGAAATATACGATTCCATTTGGTTAACTACTTAAACGTAATCATCATTTCAGGCTTAAACGAAACTAAAGAGGCAGGGATAATGAACTTTGACTATTAGAAATTGTCACAAAGTGCGTTGATACAAATTTAAGATCAACTTTAAAAACAACAGTGGAGTCATTTGTGGATTCAGTCAATGCACCAGCTACAGCGACCAAATCAAATTTTCAATGCCCTTTTTGCTTAGAAGATGATTTGGAAGCCCGGTTTAATGATTTTGTCGTGACCCATTGTTGCAAACAACCCTTTCACTTCGATTGCATGGAACAGTGGAAAGCCAATGAATTAAGCATTCAGGGCAGGGAGGCCTGTACGGTTCCCGTCAAACCATGCCAGACTTATTTGAGCTGTATGCATTGCCGACAGAATGCCCTGCCTGTCGTTAATCTGAACACCCTGGCTTATAGCAATAGCCACAGCACCGGTTACTGTTTACCGGATCTTGCTGACTTTCTGAAAAAGCGTACTAACAGTCGGCAGGCAAGCTCATCCGAAAACGATCAGGGTGGCGCAGAGGGGAGCAATAACAGCACAACAACAATGGCAAGCGGCTCAACGAGCTTGCCAGCAAGCTCAGTTAATGATGCGAGTATCAGGGGCAGTGAAGACCATATCATTCCTGATTTACCGACCCTGGTCAGTCAGGGGTTGAAGCGCCGTCATGAAGATTTGCGCTCTGGAATTGAAGAGCTACTGGCAGTTCAGGCCTGTGTCATTGGCGATCAGGACATGCTTCAGGAGATTGCACAGCAAGCTCCGCATATTTTTAGCACCACTCAGGAAACTGTCCTTTATCAGGGACCTGTACCTCTGGCTCTGGTGGCTGCTGAACATAATCATGAAACGTGTGTTAAGAAGATGGCCGTTAACCCGAACATGTTTCGACAGTCACTGACGCATGCCCTGGAAGACAATGATGAAGGCACATTGGCAATGCTGATCAGGAGCGATAAATTGGGGTTTGCCGATTTGCACCTGCTCCGGGCAATTGAACGAAAGGACAAGAAAAAGGCGAAATCGCTGTTGGCCGCTGGCGTTGATCCCTATCCGATAGCCCAAAATGTCATTAGGGCTGACCACAGCCCGGCAATGATAAATTTCCTGCACAGCATCGGACTCAGTGGTGGCAAGATTGTTCTCATGGCCGCAAAGGCAGGGAACAGGGTGCTGCTAGGTGATTTTAAGGAATCGTCTGAGCTTCGCAACATCATCAGGGATGGCCATTTCATTGAGGCCATAATCCTTGCTGCACAACAAGAACACCGCGGCGCATTGCGGGAACTGACAGCGTTTGTGACGCTGACAGACGCGCTGTGCATCTGTGTCCGTGCGCATAATGAACCCGCCATTGCTGCGTTGCTCAAATCGGGGGCGTGTTTGGTGGATGCCATGGTGCAGGCCGTTTCTAAAAGTCAACTGGAACTGTTTGAACAATTACTGGCCAGGAACATAGATGACGGTGGTCACTATTTAAGGCTTGCTGCACAAAGTGGTGATGAAGGACTGGTACAGGCCCTGCTCAATGCCGGCATTGATGCCAGTGGCGGGGATGGTCAGGCTGACACGCCACTGGTTATAGCCACACGCAATAGCCATGCCAGGGTGGTCAGTATGTTGCATGACGCTCTGGGGCCTGACCAACGAGTCAATATTATTGTCCGGTCGACCAGGGAAGGGACTGAAACGGAATTGCGATCACTGCTGGCTTCCTACCCGGGGGCGGGACAAATGTTCCGTGAGATGCAGCGGGTCATTAGTTATTTGCGTAATCAACCTGGCTACGGTGAACCGGCTATCAGACGGCTGTTAGATAAAATGGATGTCGGTAAAACAGTGACCATTCTTTCTGAAGCCCTTAAGAATAACGATGACAAAATGCTGGCAACGCTACTGGCGGTCGGGGTCGATCCTAATATCACTGATTGCAATGGCTTGCCTTTGCTGCACGCTGCTGCTGACAGAGGAGACCTGCAGATGGTTCAGCTATTGCTGGAGAGGGGGGCAATAGCTGATCTGCTGAATATGGAAGGGAAAACTGCCTTTTCCATTGCTGTCCGAAAAGGCTATAAATCGATCGCTAACCAGCTGATCAAAGCGACAGGTGGCGTAGATATTGAAAGTGAAGTAACCGCAGCGGTTGGTCGGGCAGACGTTGAAATGCTCAGGCCTTTGCTGGGTATAGCTGACCTTGGTGGCACAAAGTTCCGGCAACTGTTCCGTCAGGCTGCTGTGAGCGAACAGCGTCAGGTGGTCAGTGTCTTCGCCACGCAAACAACCTTCAGCGTTGAGATTGCCTTTGCCATGGCGCTTGGCGATAACGAGTTGCAGGTGGTTGATGAATTTCTCAAGGCCGGTATGGATAAAAGCCGTTGCTGGTCGGCGTCGGGCTTGCTGATAGCGGCAGCACGCAAGGAGGAAGAGAAGGTTAAAATGCTCATGAACAATGGTATTGATCCCGCTAATGACATTAAACTTGCGGCACAAGCCCGGGAAACGGAAGCCCTGTCAGTACTGCTATCGTCTTTTGATAATATTGAAGAAAGAAACAGCCAGGTTAAGGCACTGATTTTCAGTGAGGTGGACAATCCGCCAGTGTTCTCATCGCTGGTGGATGTTGAGCGTGAGTCCGGAGCTGCTGGTCTCAGGACTATCCTGGTGTCGATTTTGGCCATGAGCAAACAAGTCCGTACCGATCTGGAGAGTGTGCTGACAGCAAAGCAGATCATTTTGGCTGAGGACAGGGATGCAAACAGGGATGCAAACAGAAAGGGGAAGCCGGAAGATTCCCCCGCCCTTAACCGACAGGGAGGCAGGCAGCGGGATATAGTTGAGGAGCCGCCGGGTCATGGCAATGTGAGGATAAAATCCTGTGATGATGCTATCAATGACCATCAGACTCATCTGGAAAGGAATGAAGCTGTTATCCGGGCATTGATTCGCGCCGGAGCCGATCTTGATATCACCGACGAGACCAGGGGCTCTCTCCTCTCTCAGGCAATACAGGAGAACTGCCATGACAGTGTCCGGTCCATTCTGGCTTTCTTGACACGGTCAGGCCCGACTGCCAACACCCCTGCTGCATCGAGCCAACACTCCGGTGGTTACATCAACAGAGATCTTTCAAGGGTATTGACCGATGCTTTGGTGTTGGCCATTGGTCTGGACCGGCAGCCAATGGTCAAGCTGCTGCTGGACGCGGTGCATGGGATGAAACATGTTCAATGGGATCTCTCCCGGCTCAATGGCACTAGCGACCTCCTGCTTGGTGTTGCCCAAACGGGAAATATCGATCTGTTGCGAGAACTCTGGCAACTGGGTGTCCGGGCTACCCCGAGTCTGATTCGGATTGTGCAGCGTGTAGACGAGAACAAGCTGCACCAGTTTGTCAGGGCCGGGATTAAACTGAACGCTGCGGATGTTGGCAGAGGTCTGCATCCGTTGCTGCTGGCCGCCATTATGTTCGCTGAAAATAGCTTTACACGAGTGGTGCGTTCCATTGTCTCGATCACTGACAATGTTGACGACGTTATTTGTGACCAGCAACTGACATTACAAGAATCGGTGCGGTCAAAGCTTTGGCAAATTGTGGCTGAACAGCATGACCGCATAATGAGTGTGCTGGTTCGCGCTGCTGATGGAGGAAATCACCGACTTTTCGAGACACTCGCGGGCAACCAGGAGATGGCGGATCCCCTTGGCCGATGCCTGAGCGATGCGGCACGCCGTGGCCATCGCAAGGTGGTCAGTGAACTGATCAACATTGATGTTGATATCAACTCCGAACCGGAGGTATTTCTGTATGACGTAGCCCTTGAGCATCCCGATATTGCCAAAATGGTGGTGAACTATTGGGCAGGAAAAGCGAACAGAAATCTCCCGGTTATTGTCGAGTCAGCGCTTACTTTGGCAACAGAGAAACTGACGGAGCAGCCCAGTGCTGATCGGCAGCAGACAGAGCAACTTTGTCTCTTTTTAAAGGGCTTGCTGGGAAACACCGTGCCCTCTCAATCGACAGACTATCAAAAGCCCTCTGGCGTAAAAAGGCACTAATCCCCATACAACCACCAGAGCCTCCCTGGCTCCGGAGGCTGTTGTTATATAGATAGCCAAAGCGGCTTAAGGAACTTCATCCTATTTGTCTGGTTTTGCGTAAACGCTTTGGTAACACTTGGGTCGCTCTCTCTGCTGCTCCTGATAAGCGGGTTCTCTGCGAACAACCCTTTCGAGCTCAGCGGTAAAAGCCTGTTGCGAACGATGGTAATGCTCCTTGCTGACATATCCCGAGTCCATGCAAGCTTTTATTTCTTCTAACTGCGCCTGTCGTCTGGCAAGACGGCTTAGTATTTCAGTAAAAAGATCAGCGACGGTTTTGTCATCGGCCCCGTTGCGACGGACTACGTTGAGTTGTTCCAGCAATTCATCCCGTTTATTTGCCCATTTGGTCGGCTCGGCCCACACGGCTTCTGCTATGACGTAATACCAACTCCACCTTCTAAATATGAACTGCGCAGCCATTTTGAACCGCTGGATCTTCGTTGGAATTCCTCGCAATAGCCCTGCTATTACTCGTCATTCCGCCTTGCCCAGCGGTCCAAAATGACTTGCTCGTTATCATATTTAGAAGGTGGAATTGGTATAACAGACATCAAATGCTTTTATGTTGCGCGTACCCCATCAAGAAGCATTGCTGATATCTTGCGGACAAAACGTCAGTGTGAACAGGCACTGGGTATTAAACAGCCGTTGCCTCTGGTTGTTTATTGCAAGCACAAGGGATCTGTCCAGGTCTGCTTTGATGATGAGCTTGATAGTGAACATCTGGCCCTGAATGAGGCATCCCTGGATGAATTTGCCCTATTCCATAACCTGTCCCAATGAAAAAATTATTTCCTGTACTGTTTCCGCACGTTAAGGGTTTAGGCTGCAATTTAGAAAATTTATTGTTTATTTTCCTGCTTATTCTTTTACGACGATTCTTTTGATGCCAACGGTGTATCTGCTTCACTGTTTTCCAAAGAACCGGTATCTTCCGGTTTACTCGTCTCTTTAGCTAATAATGCCTTAAGGTTTTTGTAATATTCACTGAGAGTTATACCTTTTCCCGCACTGCGTAAACCTTTCCTTTTAATAGACGGCACTTCCAAAGTATTTTTATTTTTATCACGCAGGATAGAGCATGCTTGTTCAATGATTTCACCAGGGGTGCTATCGTGACCCGGTCTTGTTTCTTTAAGATGTTGTTCCGAAAATCGTCTAACACTGTTTCCAAGTTCCTCTATCCCTGAATTAATTTGTTTCTGCATTCTTCTTTTTCTATCTTTTTCTAATTTTATTCGTTCATGATGATTCAGGTTTGTGCGTGGTCTTTTTGCTCTTGGCTTTGCAGCCCGGAGCAGTAATTCCTTATCATCATCAATTAATCGAGCTGCCAGTTGTAGAATCTTTCCGACAGTGCACTCATTGTTGTTCAGTTCTTTAATACGCATGAACTTACTCACTTCACTGCTTAATTTTGATACATTAATCTGGCTGCTCTCAACTTCAGGATCAGCAACAGGAATCGATTCGCCCGAAGTACGCATTTTTTTCAGAGGAGGAGGGCCATTCAGGGTTTCCAGAACCCAGTTTGATGAATTTGAAGAACTTGCTTTAGTTTTTTTCTGCTGTGCCTGGTATTGAGAAAAATTTTCTTCAAATGCGTTCTTAATGTGCTTTTCAGTGGTTTCTGCCAGTATTTTATCGGTATGTTCTCGAAGTTGTTTGTTTGCTTCCTCCAGCCTGGTTTCTAATAATGGCCTGATTGCTTCTGAAACCGATTTTACAAGACGGGGTTGCATGCCCGGAATAGTTGCTGTTATTGATGATGAAACAACTTGATTTATTTGTTGCTGTAATAAGGGCATCGTAGCTTTGACAGCATTGGTTACCTCACTTTTGATTTGTTCCCCCAATAGTTCCCGCATTACATCAGGCATTATAGCTTTGACCGTGCTGGTTATCTCCGTTTTAAGCTGAGGAATGACGGTGTTAGAAATGGCTTGTGCTACAACTGACAATAGCCGCGAGGATTTTCTTGCAGGGTTGTGGGGGGGCACCGTTGATGCATTGTGGTTACCGATTTCCAGGGTCGGCCTGAAGGTCAAATCGGGAGTCGCTGGTGCACTTAACACTGCAGCATTGATCTGCGAAACCAGAGGGTGGTTTGGAGGCAGAGGCAGCTGAAGCGAAACCCGGGAAACCTGTCGGGGCAGATTAGCCTCTACAGGGGTGGGGGAGAAATGAGCCAGTCGTTGACTTGGTAAACGGGGAGCCGTTGCTTTTGGAGAGGCGTCTGACATTAATGGGGGACGATTGGATCTGATGAGTACACCGGACGACAATAAAGGATCCTGACTATCAGGGCGCAGGCCGGAAACTGGTGGTGATTGCAAAAATGACGCACTTTGATCTGGGCAACTGAATCGATAACCCGGGGAGCGTTGTAAATTTGGATTGTAGATCCTGCTAGACGTCAACATGGGGGGCGTTTCTTTACGGTGCTGGGGGGGATTTATGAATTGCCTGTGACCCGCAGGGGCAGCATGCATTACCGGATTTATATTGCAATGTGTTGTCTCTGTTGCCTTGATATTCCTTTGTTGTAATTGAGTAGTGATACTCTGTCCGGGCATCATTGACATTGGCTCAGACTGACACAAACCCGGAGTTGGCGTATTGAAAACACGGGGCTGGGTTGCATCTGTGATTAAAGTACCTTGTCCTCCGTTAAAATTTAAAAAAGAAGGAAAACCATTGCCCATTGATAAAGGAGAATTAAACATGCCCTGAAAACTACCCTGAATTTGTAATAGTACCTTAAAATTATGACCTTTTGATTAACTATAAGTTCAAAACTGTATTTGCCATGAAAACTCGCTGGGTTCTAATGTAAGCCATAAATCCCTTTCCTTGAGGTCAGTTAATAGATATTCCATTGATGCTTACGCAAAGTTAGTGCCAAGGTTTTTTTAAAGGGATAATTCAATAATTTATAGAGAAAAAGTGATGCTGATAAGGCTTTATTCTATGTGGATAAGCCAGAAATCGGGGATATCTGCACTGCAACGATACACACCAGAGCAGATATTCATGATTTCATGATGCACAGTGCTTATTGGGTTAAACAGGTGCCAATACCGTTTGAATTATTATCAGCATTAACCAGTACCATACTGATACTGTCGTTTTCTCAGCCTGGTCAGATGGGAGAACACACCATGAATATTGTCGTGTACAGTGGCAATTGTCGCATCCGTTCACTAGCCTGATCGTTCAAGTTAAAAGTGCCTGTGTTCCGTGAAAATGTTGACGGTAACTTCTAATGATGTGAGACAGGAGCGAGCTGACTAATATGACTCCGGCCAATATCACGTCATCCAATCCCGTTTCCTCTCATGACGTTAGCAACGAAGGTAAGCAGGCGGCTGCCGACGAATCGGATCTGAAAGTCTGGCAAGAAGGCAGTTCGTCAAAAGCCCGGAAAACTAAAAAAAAGAAGAGCCGCTCAGGTGCTTCTGATAAGCCTTTTTCAGGTGCATCCCCCTGTGCATCCCGATACCTGGACAACCCGGCCTATCCTGCCGTCCAGGAGCAGCAGACCAGGCCCGACAGGGGGCTGAAGTCCCGTCATTGCCAGCGCTCAACCAAGACAGCTGCATCACCTGATGTTACTGCCAGAGGTTGTGATTCTTCTGATTTTCAGTTAGTTGCCCGACCAGAGTTGAGCAAGGCGAATTTGACGCCTGCGGAGTTCAGGCCTCGATACAAGACGCCATTGGTTGATATCGGAGCCAATCTCATCGGACACAGGTTTGATGACTTGTCCCGGGTTATTGCCGATGCTTCCCGGTCAGGCGTAGGTCGCATCATGATAACGGGTACTTCTATTGCTTTAGCAAAAAAGGTGCAGAAAACCGTGGATAAATGGCTGAAGCAATCTCCGCATTCTACCAGGGCCGCTGGAGCCTGTGCGTCTGCCGATTCCTCCCGATGCTCTTTGTATTACACAGTGGGATGTCATCCACACAAAGCCAGGAATTTTAAGCAAGATGGTGGCATACCGGAAATGGAAAAAATTATTGAACGGGGCGGCAGCCACTGTATTGCAGTAGGTGAGTGTGGATTGGACTTTGTGCGTGAGTGGTCTCCCAAAAATGTCCAAAGAGATGTGTTCAGAGAGCAGCTGGAGCTTGCGGTACAACTGAAAAAGCCACTGTTTTTGCATGAGCGGGGTGCCCATAAGCAATTCATTGAAATTCTGACAGACTACATAAATCAACTGCCTTCTCCAGCCATGGCCTGCGTTCATTGCTTCACCGGTAACAGTGAGCAGCTGCAGGCTTATCTTGATCTGGGCTGTTCCATCGGGATTACCGGTTGGATCGGCAACACGCGTAATAAAGATCTGGTGGGTGCGCTGCGCTCTTTCGGTTGGGAAGCCCTGCGTGACCGGCTGATGGTTGAGACCGATGCACCTTTTTTAAAACCTTATCTGGTTATGCCCCGGCAGCCTGATCATGGCAGTGGTGGTCGTGGCAAAAGACAAAGTGATAATGAACCGGCCAATCTGCCCTATGTGATCCATGCGCTGAGCCAGGTCCTGGGTGTGGATGGAGAAGAGATTGCTGCTGCAACCACAGAAAATGCCCGCCGGATATTCTCACTCGTCGACTGACACCGCATCGGTAAATAACTGGTTAAAATGATTGGGCAATAATCAATCAATAAGATATAAAAATTAGCCAACCAAATGTTATTCATCCCGATTGTTTTTGACTGGATACGCTGTAAATTCAAGCCAAACAAGGCAAAGGAGCACAGGGCGAAAAGTGTCACGTATAAATACCGGTTTAATCATTCTTCAAACAGCGTATGTTGGGTCACAATTTTCAAGCCTACAGGCTTCTGGTTAAGTCGTGTCCGATATACAGAGAACAGAAGACGAACAGTTGGTATCCCCGGCAAGGCGGGCTTTTTTCCGGCGTTTCGCCCCTGAACCCGAGCAGGTGATCCCCAATAGCCGCTATCCACGGCCGCCATGGGCAGTAGATAACACACTGTTTCTGGCGCTGTGTACCGAGTGTGATCAGTGTATTGAGCAATGCCCAATGCGGGTGCTGGGACAATCCGATGAGCAAGAAGAGATTCTTTCTGGCCGTCCTGTACTGGACCTTTCTTACGGTCGTTGTGACTTTTGTGGACAGTGCGTTGATGCCTGCCCATCGGGAGCCTTGAGCCGTGAACAAGGGAAAAAGCGGCAGGTGATTCCCCAACTTGCTGGCAGTTGCCAGGCAGAACTGGGGATGTACTGTAACCTCTGTGAGGAAACCTGCCCTGAACAGGCGATCAGCTTTGCTGCGGATAATAAGCCGGTGATAGACCTCAGTCTCTGCAGTGGCTGTGGCGAGTGTGCTCTGGATTGCTACAGTCGTGTATTGGTTATGGCCAAAGCTTCCTGGGAGCCTGTCGGACTTAAGCGTCCGTAGCGAGGATTGCGAGAAATTGAGGATAAAAATTTCTGCTTCTGAGGAGAATAGCGGGGCTATTTGACGAAGAAGCAGGAATTTTTAGACCAATTTATTGCAACCGCAGTAGGACAGTCTTAAGTACGACAGGCTCCTAGCGCCCCCTCAAAAACAACTTATCCAATTGATCCATAGTGAGCATGGTCCAGGTTGGGCGACCATGGTTGCATTGTCCGCTGCGCTCTGTCTGCTCCATATCCCGAAGCAGGGCGTTCATCTCTTCAATGGACAGTTTTCTGTTAGCCCGCACCGACCCATGACAGGCCATGGTGGCCAGTATTTCATTGATATGGGCTTCAATGCGGTCGCTGGTACCGTGTTGCATCAAGTCTGAGAGCACATCTCTCAATAGCTTCTCAACATCGGCATTCTGCAGCATCACCGGTATCTGACGCACCAGCAGCGTTTCCGGCCCCATCCGCTCCAGGGTCAGTCCCAGACGGGTAAAGTATTCGCTGTTTTCTTCTGCACAGTCTGCCTCACGTTCACTCACCGATACAGATTTAGGTACCAGCAATGGTTGGGCAAGAATCCCCTGTTCCTGATAGGACTGCTTCATGCGCTCATAGGTAATCCGTTCGTGAGCGGCATGCATATCCACCAGAATCATCCCCTGGTCATTTTCCGAGAGAATATATATTCCTTTCAGCTGGGCAATGGCATAGCCAAGAGGCGGTGCCAGAGAGTCATTTTCCGGCAACGGCTGCGCCGACACCTGAGCGGGAAATGCGACGCCGGGTTCCTGTACCGCATGGTCACCCACGGCTTTCGCCTGACTGGTAGTTACAGGCTCTGCTGAGGTGGCATATAGCTGGCTATAGGCTTCTATCTGTCGTTTAACCTGGCCGGGCGATGGCGCTTCTGATAAAGCAGGGCGACGGTCAGGATTACCACTACCGCCGGAGCTTTGATTGGCATAATGCCCGGTACTGCCGGATGCTGTCGGGGCGGTTGCAAGCTGGATGGCTTCCTGCCCCTGAAACTCACCGGCATCAATACCCGATGCCGTGGGTTGAGGCGGATTGGTCAAAACCGTGGGTGGTAGCTGATCTTCCGGGCGAACTTCACCCAGGGCACGATTTAAAGTACTGAACAGAAAGTTATGAACCGTTCTGCCATCCCGAAAACGGACTTCATGTTTGGTAGGATGCACATTGACATCTACCATGGCCGGATCCAACTCCAGGTAGAGGACAAATGTCGGATGACGCCCGCTGTAAAGTACATCACGGTAGGCCTGACGAACTGCGTGAGCCACCAGCTTATCCCGAATAACACGACCATTAACGAAGAAGTACTGCAGATCAGCACTGGCCCTGGAGAACGTAGGCAGCCCCACCCAGCCGTACAGTTTCAGGCCAGAGGCGGCAACATCAATAATAACCGCATGTTCAATAAATTTGGGACTGCAAAGTGCAGCTACCCGGCGATCTTTTTCCGCCTGGGTAACTGCGGGACGAAGCTGATGGACACTGCGTTGATTGTGGCGGAGGGTAAAGCCTACATCAAAGCGGGATAGAGCCAGGCGCTTAACCACCTCTTCAAGGTGAGAAAATTCGGTCTTTTCAGTACGGAGAAACTTACGACGGGCCGGCGTATTAAAAAACAGGTCTTTGACTTCTATGGTGGTGCCCACCGGATGCGGTGCGGGCATAACCTGCGCTTCCATATCCCGCCCTTCCACTCGGGCCTGCCAGCCTGACGCCTGTTCTGCCACATTAGACGTCAGGGTGAGCCTGGAAACTGAGCTGATGGAGGCAAGCGCCTCTCCGCGAAATCCGAGGGTAGCCACACCTTCCAGGTCTTCCAGTTCAGATATCTTACTGGTGGCGTGGCGGGAGAGTGCCAGTGCTAACTCATCCCTGGGTATGCCATGACCATCATCACGGATACGGATCAATTTGACACCGCCATTTTCCACTTCAACCGTCAGACGCCTGGCACCGGCATCAATGCTGTTTTCCAGCAGTTCTTTGACGACTGAAGCCGGACGTTCCACCACCTCACCGGCAGCGATCTGGTTAGCCAGTCGGTTATCAAGAAGACGAATGGGTTTCATGGTCGATTATTGGGTCCAATAAGAGTTCTCAGGCCAGCCTAATGTAACAATACCGGGAGGAAGTTTCCCCGGTTTTTACCATCGAATATCGAGTTTTGAGCAAGACTATCAGTTAAAGGGTACTCTTTACATGTTTACTGTTCAGCATGATGCGGGGGGGATGTACACAATGACCGTTTGCAACTCACAGATCATTCTGTCCAACAGGTACCGGTAGAAAGAAGAAAATAAAGGACACCCAAAAGAAAGGGAAAATAAAAGGAAAAAATAAAGAAGAAAAAATAAAAGGAAATAAAGGACACCCAAGAAATAAAGGAAATAAAGGACACCCAAAGACAAGCGGAAATAAAGGACACCTAAAATTTGACTAATCGGCCACACTGTCTATTTTTCTTCTGGAGCCTCTCAAGGGCATTACGGACATATACCCAGTAACCAATAAAATACCCCTAACCAATAAAATGACATGACGACTGCCCGAAAAAACCTCATAGATCCAGCCAATACGCCCTACTACCACTGCATGGCACGCTGTGTTCGCAGGGCTTTCCTATGCGGCAAAGACAATTTCTCAGGTAAAAACTATGAGCATCGCAGGCAGTGGGTGGTTGATCGGTTGAAGGCACTTTCTGGTATTTTTGCCCTGGAAGTCTGTGCTTATGCGGTTATGTCGAATCATTATCATGTGGTGCTCCATATCAATAGTCAGCAAGCCAAAAAATGGGACACCAAAAAAGTCTTACAACGCTGGACGCAGCTGTTTTCTGGCCCGCACTTGGTTCAGCGTTATCTTGCCGGCGATCAGCTGGGCAAAGCAGAGCTGCTGCGTGTCGAAGAATATGCCCAGAAGTACCGAGGTCGCTTAATGGATATCAGCTGGTTCATGCGCTGCCTTAACGAATACTTAGCCCGACTGGCCAATAAAGAAGATGAGTGCAAAGGGCGCTTTTGGGAAGGTCGTTACAAAAGTCAGGCCCTGTTAGATGAGGCAGCATTGCTGACTTGCATGGCCTATGTCGACTTAAACCCCATCCGGGCAAAAATTGCTGCAACACTGGAAACCTCAGAACATACCTCTATTAAAGAGCGCATTGAGACATACGACAGCGCAAACGGAAAAAAACAAAAGGCACACTTGAAACCGTTAAAAGCTCAGGGGCAAAACCCTGAACAGGCGATTCCATACCCACTCAGTAGCTATTTTGAACTGGTTGACTGGTCTGGCCGAATTATCCGCAAAGGCAAACGTGGTCGTATAACTGACGATGTACCACCTATCCTGGAGCGCTTGGGTATTGACCCAAATGAATGGCTGCAGACTATGCGCTGGCATAATCGTTTTCACCGCGCAGTCGGCAAGCTGGCTTCACTGAAGTCTTATGCAGAAAGCACCGGAAAATGCTGGGTTCATGGTATGTCTGTGAGCAGTAATCTCTATCCTGCCTGATCAACACATTTTCATTTACTTTAATGTGGCCAGAGTTTTCTGAGAACTCTTTCTTATATTGTCTCGATAGTATCTTCTAACTGGCTGTTGCTGAGCACTTTTTGTCCTCTTCCTGCTTGGTATGAATGAGGACTTCTTAGAACAATCAATGCTAGCATTTTTAAAAATGAATAGATTAAATATTCTTTTCACTTTTTAAAAAATGGGTGTCCTTTTATTTCTTCTTTCTTTTTATTTTTTTTCTTTGTCAAAAAATGGGTGTCCTCTTTTTAAAAAATGGGTGTCCTCTTTTTACTTTCCTCTTTTTACTTTTTATCTTTCTCTTTTTATCCTCTTTTTATCCCCTTTTTATTCCTTTCCAGATTTTACTAACGAGGCAAAAAACTTTCTCACCGTGCAACTTTTATCATTTTTTTTGTCTAAATAGCAAAACAGGTTTTACAGATCTTTTATAGTCTTCTCTTTAACGAATCAAAAGTTCAACCAATAAAAAGACTGCTCAAAGTGGCGAACAACAATTAAGTACTTTAGTACAAAACAGAAGCAAAGCATTTTTTAACAGGACTATCAATATGCACATGTTGAAAATTTTCACACCCGGACCTGTAAGCATGGGTTATCAGCAATTGCCCCATGAAGACGTCTGTGATGCTTCTACAGAGCCGAAAACCAGCAGTTCATCAGTTTCCCTGGCTGCCTTTGCACACCATACTCACTCGTTGTCTATTAATCCATCTCAAGGTCTGACCTGCCAAACCCCTGTTGGTAATCGTGCGATTGAGCCGGAAACTGAGCCTCTTTGGCCAAACAATTACATCACGAAAGCCTGGACGAAAGCTCATGGTCAAACCGGAAAAAAAACAAAAGCAGACAGTAAACAAGCTACTAAAGACCTCCACGATGCACTCATTTTCACTGAGAATCCGGAGGATCTGACCAATGATGACATCCTCGGCCTGATTGAAAAAGGAGCAAATATCAACGCGAAAACCAAATACTATGGCAAAGAGACAGCTCTACATTTAGCCGCTTTACGTGACAGTAAAAGAATAATTGAATTGCTTGTTAACAAGGGTGCTGACGTTAACGCCAAAACTTCTTATGGCTGGACAGTCATGCAGTGTGCTCACAAGAATGGATCCATTACGCCCCTGATCCGCTGTATGGTAAATGCCGGGCTCAAGATTGATGCGAGGTGTGATAATTGCGGTTCAACAATGCTTGCTCATGCGGCCAGGGAGCATAGCTGGGAGCTTGTGGAATTTTTATTGGGTAAAGGTGCCAGGGTTAACGCTGAGATAAATATCAGGGGAACGGCACTCCACCTTGCAGTTCGTGAGGGGCGGCAAGATGTCATTAAGATGTTGATGCTAAAGAGAAAGGCTAACCCCGGTTTACCAAGTATACGTGGGCGTTCAGCTATCCATTATGCTGTGATGGACAGAGGTTTTGCAGATTTGCCCACTTCGGAAAATCTGGCACATCGACAAAGCATCCTTGTCGAACTGATTGAAAGCAAAAAAGTGGACATCAATGCCCGGGATGAACGTGGAATAACAGCACTACACATCGCAGCGAGTGGAGGCTATATAGTAATGATTCCGGAACTGCTGAAGCGAGGGGCTGATTTCAACCTTCTGGATAAAGACAATATGACAGCTTATGACTATTGCAATAGGCAGAAAGCCTGTCTGTTAATGGCAGAACATAATGCTGATGTGCGAGGAGTCGATTTGAGGAAAGCAGAAGCAGCCGACCAGAAACACACTGCAAGCGGGTTTGTGCATAAAGTGAAAGCCTTTTTCAAGTCTGAACGAAATCGCTGAGAAGCCCTTATTTTCAGCGGTGCGGATGATATCAGAATGGTCGAAGTTTGAGCCCGAAGGGGCATTTTCCAGAATAATAACAGTGTTATTACAACTACACAGCAGATGTCGTCATGTTTAATGCAAAGTCAGATGTTATTAACCACTCTGTTACAGACTCCTGTTTCAGCTGTTTACCTGGCACCGGGGAAGCTGACATCGCCAATGATCTAATTCCGGTATCAGGCGCAATAAAAACTCACGCTTTATCTTCAAATCGAAAGTGCAAAATTTCCGGGATTGATTCCACGTTTACTTCTTCTGGCAGCACCGGCCAAAAAATCACTGAAACGTTTACACCGCCACTAAAAAACAGGCGCTTTACCGAACCGCAGCTGACCGTTGATTCCCCGACTATTCCAAATCGGAAATTGTTAGGTGGAAAAGGGATGTTCCTGACCCTGATGAAGAACGCAGGATTAGCTGTCCCGCCATTTCGCTGCATTGAGACAAGCATCGTGCAGAGCCTTGAGGCGCTTCCATTCGATGCCAGCCCATTGCTGGCCACGCTGGATGATGGCCATGAGTTTCCCCATACAACGGGCAGTCTGGTGAATATAAGACAGTGGATTACCCAAATGGCACCAGCAGGCAACCCATCGGGCAAGCCAACAACAAGACAACAGCGCTGGCTCGATGCGCTTTCTTCATTTATTGCAGGCGCGGACTTTTATCAGCAAATAAGCGCTCTACCCATTGCTGACCAAATACGCACTATTCATCAGGATTTATGCACCGACCTGGCTAAGTCCGACAGCCCGATTATCGTGCGCAGCTCCGGCGTGGCTGAGGACGCCTTTGGTAACGCCCAGGCCGGCAAGTACCAGTCCCTGGTGCATGACCAGGCGGATATCGTGGCAACCTGTCTTAAAGTGCTCGCTTCTGCTTACCGTTCCACAGTTTTTTCCCCAACAGCCCCGCAAGGGATGGCAATTATCCTGCAACAGTGCATTCAATGTTGCGTTGGCGGGGTGGGCATGAGTTATCGCCGCATTGATGACGGCACGTTATTGATCGAGTGTGGATCGGGGCAACCCAAGACTGTGGTGTCCGGTCAATACGGTATCACTCCCCATGGTTATGAGATCAAGCGCAACGGCAAGCAATGGGAGGCCACCTTTAACCCCGGCAATCCTGAGTATGGATTCATTTTGCGCACCAATAAACAGGGGGGCTATGAGGAAGAGTGGGTCAAATTTGAACCTGCTGCTGCCACGGCTGAGTTCATTGGCAAAGACCAACTGAGCCGTCTGGTTGCGGGAGGGAAGATACTGGAAGACGCGTTGTTGTGCCCTGTGGATTTTGAATTTGCCATTGATCCGGAGGGCCATGTCCTTTTTTTGCAGGGACGCCCGATTACCTGCCTGCCCGGCGGCAGCCATTTTTCCATGGCATCTCCTCCACGGTCTCTGGATCAGGGCACCGTCATCAGCGACGGTTGTGGCTCAGGGTTGGCGCTGGCCATCAGCGGCCCGGTCAACGGGAGCAGTCTGCCTGACAATGTCATTCTTTTTTGTGACCATGGTGGTGACTGGCTACTGGCCCCTGAGGTTCTGGAAAAAACAAAGGGGATTGTCTTCAACAAATGGGCCAATAACGACCATATATCCATCGGCCTGAGGCAGGAGGGCATACCCTGTGTGGGGATTAAGCAGCCTCAATGGTGGCCCGATAATGATGCACCGGAATGGGTAACGCTGGTGTGTGGGAAGTTTCAGAAAGAGTCCGGCGGGTTTTTATTGCCGGGTGATCGGGAACAGGCGTTGTTGAATGTCAGTGACAAATCGGCCACCCCTGATTATCAAGCCGCACAGGCTGCCCAGCAGGCATACCAGCCTGCAGAGCCGGAAAAAGAACCGTCGGTAGCACGTCTGTTCTCCTGGCTTGTTGAGCAAAACACCAGGCTCCTGGATTTTCTCGGGACTGAGCGACTGATTCATTTATGCCTGTCCAAAACCGGTGCTGTCCAACTGAGCATGCACCCCGGGCGACAAGAGATTGTCCAGGGATGTGTTCAGGAGATCGACAATTTTATGCAGGAGATCACGGCTTTTCTCTCTGGCTACGAACGGTTTTTAATGCTTGCAGCCGCTGATGCTGATCTTAAACAGCGATACCAGGAGGAGTTAATCCCGCTTCGCGAGCAACTGGCGCTGGTAAAAGCAAAGGTTAAACAAACCGTTGCCCAGGTCACAAGGCCATTTCTGCCTGGCAAGGAGTTACCGGCCTCAGGTTCGGATTTTCAACAATGGCTGGCCCATTGCCAGTTATTAAAAGACCACCTGCAAAGGCTTGAAGAAGTCCATCAGGTGCACAACATCAAGAGCGTTCATGAACTGATTCTATGGTTGCACAAATGTTTTCTCACCAGGCTCTGGCCCGTGGCCACCGCTTCAGGGCAGGGTGAAGTGAGCACAATAAGGCGGCCTATCTATGGAAATATCGATATTGTTGATTTCTCAACGTCTCAGGAAGAACCATTATTCGACGACACTTGCCGTGAGGCACTCAGGCAATTACGGGCCGAAAGAGTGACCGCTCTCAATATGCCAGATTGTACCCGGTTGTCGATTCAGCTTGAGCATCATGCTTGTACCATCGACCTGTTGGAACAAGCCGACGGTGGCAAACAACGGACTTTTCGGATGTGTTACTCTGAGGCGCTGGCCGATTCATTGCAAGTAACCCTGAGCGGAAAGTTCAAGCGACTGTGGTTTTTGGCGCAAACGCTGTCTCACTATTGGAAAAATAGCGGTTTCAATGCACCGGACATTCATTTCAATGAACAGACAGGCCAGGCCCTCTTTGAACTCACCCATCTGCCTGACAAAAAAGATTTGCAGCACATGTTTGTGGACATTCTGAGTGTATTGCACATTCTGGGCAATATGGATTTTTTGTTGGGGCCATTACATCTGGACGAAAGTCAGACAAACTGGAATATGGCCACAATCAGGGAAAGGCTGAATAATCCCGCTTTCGCTACAACCAATCGATCAGCCCTGGAGCATATCTACTGGTGCTCCGCTTACTCACGCACAAAATCACTGATGAGCCTCTGTACCCGGGACAGAGCGATCCGTCACCTGGTTGAAACGGCGCTGATCTTTTCTCAGGCTCCCATCAACTGTATTGAAGAAGCGCTGAACGATCAACTCGATACGCACAGGCAGAAAATACTCTGGCATTGGCTACTTTCTGATCCAGCCAAAGCCAGCCCCCTGGTGAACAAATACGTTAACTGGTTAGCTGACGAAACAACGGCCATGCGTCTGGTGTCGCAAAATGGCCATATCCTGAAATACCTTGCTCCTGAACTACGCAATCAGCGGGCAATGGTTTTTACCGCCATCAAAAGCCACACTGGCGCTATTGTCGATGTGCCGGAGTCCTTTAAAAATGATATTGAAATTATGTCTTATGCCCTGGCAAATACAGGGGATCCGGAAACCACCATTGCCCTAATTGGGCCAGAGCTATCATCAAATCCTGAACTTCTCCGGCGTTTATTCACCGCAGCCGTTGAAAACACATCACAGGCTCTTTCCTGTCATGCGGCAACTGAGTATCTGGAACAACATCCTGGATGCTATAAAGAGCTTCTTCTGTTGGCGCTGAAGTGCAGTGATAAAGATGATTCCTATCGATTATTTCACCACAATTTCAGGAAAAACCTGCTTAACAACCGTCATCTTTATCGGAAACTTGCCTTAAAAGCGCTGGCAAAACCCGGAATAGACGATAGGCTGAGATATTTTCCGGAATTGAATAATGATCGAGAAGTAGTATTCACGGCGGTTGGCTCAGACCCCTTATCATTAAAACATGCCGGACCTGAACTTCAGGCGGATAAAGAACTGGTCAAAAAAGCTGTTGGGAACGATGGGAGAGTTCTGAAATTTGCCAGTGAAGAGCTTAAGGATGATGAAGACATCGTATTGGCCGCTGTCAAAAATTATGGGGTTGCCCTGCTATACGCCAGTGAACGGTTAAAAGCGGATCCAACAATTGTTAGAGCAGCGCTGAAAAATAACGCGTGGGCGCTACGGTATGCCGACGAACAATTAAAACATGATCCGTACTACGTTCGACTGGCTGTCAGTCATCCTTATCCTTATCTTGATATAGAGCAGTGTGGAGATAAGAAATTACTGACCATTGTCGTATCAAAAGACCCTCTTTTCTTTGGAACACTCGCCAAGCAAAAATGGAGAGACGATGAAGAGTTGGTGCAACTGGCTGTGCAAGGTCACGGTCGTACTCTCAAGTATGCCAGTTGCAGACTACGCAGGCACGAGCCAACTGTCCGGCTGGCAGTTCAACAGGATGGTATGGCACTTGAGCATGCCAGCCCGGAACTGCGAGCCAATAAAGCGCTGGTCAAACTGGCAGTGAAAAATGACGGCATGGCGCTGGAGTTTGCCAGTGACCTGCTTCAGGATTGCCCGGAGGTGGTCAAACTGGCCCTGCACCAAAATCCGTTGGCGCTTCAGTTTGCCAGTGACCATTGCCGCAATGACCCGGAGCTGGTCAACATCGCCTTGCAGTACAATGGTATTACCTTGCAGTATGTTGACCGTTTATTACAAGGAAAACCCGAGATCATTGCGGCAGCGATGAACCATGTCGGGCCTGTTGCGTTAAGGTATTATCAACATTTTCATAATGGCCCGTGTGCCTCTGGCAGTCACGACCCATCCCTCATAGAGTGTTGTCCATAAGCGAATAACTGGTAAAAGTCAGTTGTCCAATACTTCAGTTATTTAACTGACGTAAAAAATATTTTGCTCTGTGCAACTATTATCATGTTTTTTTGTCCAATGGATCAAATTGGTAACTCGCAGCCTAAATTAGCCTTGGTCAACCAATAACAGCCAATACTAATGTAGCCCTATAGCGCGGAAATGAATTAACGCATTTTCAAACAGGAATTATCAATATGAACACTTTCAACGTATTCAGTTCTGAAAGATCGACTTATCAGCAATTCGACAGTGAAACAACATGCGTTGTTTCTAATCAGCCTGCAACTGGCGGTTCAAAAGTTTCCCTTGCTCCCTCTACACAACCTGCTCACACACCGCAAATTGATCCATCTCAAAATCTACCCCGGCAAATGCTTGTTTGTAATCGTGAAGTTGAGATTAAAACCGAGTCTCTTTGCCCAAAAAAATCCGACACGAATGACGGGGTGAAACATCATGAGCGTACCGGCTGTATTACTAAAGCCGAAATAAAAAAGGCGACCATGGAGCTTCACAGTGCAATCACCAACACCGAGAACCCGGAGGATCTGACCAATGACAACATCCTTGCCCTGATTGCAGAAGGGGCTGATGTCAACGCCAAAACCAAACGCAGTGGCAAGAAAACCGCTCTCCATCTTGCCGCTATACATGGCAATCAGAGAATCATTGAGCTGCTTGTCAACGAGGCCAGGGCTGACGTTAACCTCAAAGATGATTATGGCAGGACAGTAATGGAGTGTGCATTCCAATATGGCACCAATATTACGCCCCTGATCCCCTGTATGGTAAAAGCCGGATTCGACATTCATGCCGATTGTGGTGGTAACGGGGCAGGAACCATGCTTGCTCATGCGGCCAGGGGAAAAAACTGGGTGCTGGTGGAGTTTTTATTAACCAATGGTGCCGATCCTAACGACCGGATCAACAAAAATGAAACAGCACTCCACCTTGCGGTTCGTCTGGGTAAGCCGGAAATAATAGACATGCTGATGAAGTATAAGGCAGATATCAACGCAAAGACCAACGATGAAGGGAGGACAGCTCTTCACCTTGTGGCTCAATCTGGCCAACGGGACATCCTGGATAAGCTGCTTCAGCATCACGCAAATGCCAACGCCCTGGACAACGATGAAAGGACACCACTCTACCTGCTGACTTGTGCCGATGGTCAGCTGAAGACCTTTCAGTATTTCATGGATACCCTGATTAAACTTCAGGATGACATCGACCATCGGGACATCGGTAGGTCAACTCCCCTCAGCATCTTAGTCAACAGCCTTGAACATCAGGATGCCCTCAAGTATGCCATTAATACCTTGCTTCAACGCGAGGCCGATGTTGACGCCCAAAATGGAGGCGGGTATGCGCCTCTCCACTTTGCGGCTATAAATGGCAAGCTGGAGGCCTTTAGCCAATTGATTGAAAAGGGGGCCAACATGTACGCCAAAACTAACCGTGGCATGATGGTTCTGGACCTCGCCAGGCGCAATGGCCATCACTGCACAGCAAAAATACTGGAGATTCTGGACAATGCCAAATTTGATGTTAAAGCCCCCTGTGACTCCGCAGGTGGCAGGACGATTGCGTATGCCATAGAAAACAGGAAATGGAAGATGGTTGACTCTTTAATAGTTCGTGGGGCTGACATCAATGCATGGAAAAATGAAAAAAGCCAATGCACCCCCCTTCACCACGCGGCTTTAATGGACCAGAAAGATATAGTGAGAGAGCTACTGGAGAGGAGCGCTAAGGCCAATTTACGAAATATAGATGGGCGTACTGCTCTCCATTATGCCGTGTCGGCCCCCGACTGGGACTATCAGGTAGATTGGACAGTTCGACTGGCTATCCTTGCCGATCTGATTGAAAACGGAAAAGTGGAAATCAATGCCCAGAATAAATACGGAGCAACAGCGCTCCACATTGCAGCGAGTCAAGGCAGTATAGATATGATTCGAGAGCTGCTGATGCGAGGGGCTGATTTCAATATTCTGGATGAAAAAAAGATGACAGCTTTTGATCATTGCAATAGGTTTGAATATCTTTTTGGGATTCCCCTTGAAAAGGTTAGCCGGAAAGAAAAAGAGAAAGCCTGTCTGTTTATGGCAGAACATAATGCTGATGTGCGAGGAGCCGATGTGATGAAAGCCAAAGCAGCCGAAGAGAGGGCAGCAAAAGTAGCCGCCATGAAACGCACCTTCAATGGGTTATTGCATAAAGCGAAAGAGCTTCTCAAGCCTGAATGAGAATGCTGAGAAGCCCTTATTTTAGGAGCGGTATAGAGTATATCTGAACGGTCAGAGTTTAAGCCGGAAGCACCATTTTCCAAATATCATGTTTAAAAAATAGTAAACAGCGGATGTTGCCATGTTTAATACACAGTCAGATATTATTAGCCACTCGGTCACAGGCTCAGGTTCCACCTGTTTGCCCGGTGCAGAGGGAGCTGACATCGCCAATGGTGCAATTCCGGTATCAGGCGCTGTAACAACTCACGCTTTATCTTCAAATCGAAAGTGCGAAACTTCCGGGATTGATACCACGTTTACTCCTTCTAACAGCACCGGCCAAAAAATTACTGAAACGTTTGCACTGCCATTAAAAACCAGACGATGTACCGAATCACAGCTGAACGTTGATTCCCCGACTATTCTAAACCGGAAATTGTTAGGTGGAAAAGGGATGTTCCTGACCCTGATGAAGAGCGCAGGATTAACTGTCCCGCCATTTCGCTGCATTGAGACAAGCATCGTGCAAAACCTTGAGACGCTTCCAATCGATGCCAGCCCATTGCTGTCCACGCTGGATGATGGCCATGAGTTTCCCCATACAACGGCCAGTCTGGTGAATATAAGACAGTGGATTACCCAAATGGCACCAGCAGGCAACTCATCGGGCAAGCCAACAACAAGACAACAGCGCTGGCTCGATGCGCTTTCTTCGTTTATTGCTGGACCGGATTTTTATCAGCAAATAAGCGCTCTGACCATTGCCGACACCATACGGGATATCTATAAGGAGTTGCGCACCGGCCTGACTAAGCCCGACAGCCCGATTATCGTGCGCAGCTCCGGCGTGGCTGAGGACTCGTTTGGTAACGCCCAGGCTGGCAAGTACCAATCCCTGGTGCATGACCAGGCGGATATCGTGGCAACCTGTCTGAAAGTGCTCGCTTCTGCTTACCGTTCCGCCGTTTTTTCCCCAACAGCCCCGCAAGGGATGGCAATTATCCTGCAACAGTGCATTCAATGTTGCGTTGGCGGGGTCGGCATGAGTTATCGCGGCATTGATGACGGCACGTTATTGATCGAGTGTGGATCGGGGCAACCCAAGACTGTGGTGTCCGGTCAATACGGTATCACTCCCCATGGTTATGAGATCAAGCGCAACGGCAAGGAATGGGAGGCCACCTTTAACCCCGGTAATCCTGAGTATGGATTCATTTTGCGCGCCAATGAACAGGGGGGCTATGAGGAAGAGTGGGTCAAATTTGAACCTGCTGCTGCCACGGCTGAGTTCATTGGCAAAGAGCAACTGAACTGCCTGGTTGAGGGGGGGAAGACACTGGAAGACGCGTTGTTGTGCCCTGTGGATTTTGAATTTGCCATTGATCCGGAGGGCCATGTCCTTTTTTTGCAGGGACGCCCGATTACCTGCCTGCCCGGCGGCAGCCATTTTTCCATGGCATCTCCCCACCGGTCTCTGGATCAGGGCACCGTCATCAGCGACGGTTGTGGCTCAGGGTTGGCGCTGGCCATCAGCGGTCCGGTCAACGGGAGCAGTCTGCCTGACAATGTCATTCTTTTTTGTGACCATGGGGGTGACTGGCTACTGGCCCCGGAGGTTCTGAAAAAAACAAAGGGGATTGTCTTCAACAAATGGGCCAATAACGACCATATATCCATCGGCCTGAGGCAGGAGGGCATACCTTGTGTGGGGATTAAGCGGCCTCAATGGTGGCCTGATAATGATGCACCGAAATGGGTAACGCTGGTGTGTGGGAAGTTCCAGAAAGAGTCCGGCGGGTTTATATTGTCGGGTGATCGGGAACAGGCGTTGTTGAATTTCAGTGACAAATCGGCCACCCCTGATTATCAAGCCGCGCAGGCTGCCCAGCAGGCATATCAGCTTGCGGAGCCGGAAAAAGAACCGTCGGTAGCACGTCTGTTCTCCTGGCTTGTTGAGCAAAACACCAGGCTCCTGGATTTTCTCGG
Organism: Endozoicomonas sp. ALE010; assembly: GCF_049310165.1. Taxonomy (NCBI): domain Bacteria; kingdom Pseudomonadati; phylum Pseudomonadota; class Gammaproteobacteria; order Oceanospirillales; family Endozoicomonadaceae; genus Endozoicomonas; species Endozoicomonas sp. ALE010. The sequence goes on from NZ_JBLYNV010000007.1 coordinate 112,828, forward strand.
GACTGAGCGACTGATTCATTTATGCCTGTCCAAAACCGGCGCTGTCCAGCTGAGCATGCGCCCCGGGCGACAAGAGATTGTGCAGGGATGTGTTCAGGAGATCGACAATTTTATGCAAGAGATCGCGTCTTTTCTCTCTGGCTACGAACGGTTTTTAATGCTTGCAGCGGCTGATCCTGATCTTAAGCAGCAATACCAGGAGGAGTTAATCCCGCTTCGCGAGCAACTGGCGCTGGTGCAAACAAAGGTTAAACAAACCCTTGCCCAGGTCATAAGGCCATTCCTGTCTGGCAAGGAGTTACCGGCCTCAGGTTCGGATTTTCAACAATGGCTGGCCCATTGCCAGTTATTAAAAGACCACCTGCATCGGCTTGGGTCCGTCCATCAGGTGCACGACATCGAGAGCGTTCATGAACTGATTCTATGGTTGCACAAATGTTTTCTCACCAGGCTCTGGCCCGTGGCCACCGCTTCAGGGCAGGGTGAAGTGAGCACAATAAGGAGGCCTCCCTATGAAAATATCGATATTGTTGACTTCTCAACGTCTCAGGAAGAGCCATTATTCGATGACACATGCCGTGACGCACTCAGGGGATTCGATGCCGAAGGTGTGACCGTTCTCTATACGCCAGATTGTACCCGGTTGTCAATCCAGCTCGGGCATCATGCGTGTACCATCGACCTGTTGGAACAAGCCGACGGTGGCAAACAACGGACTTTTCGGATGTGTTATGCAGAGGCACTGGCTCATTCATCAAGAGAGCACCGACACGGAAAGTTTCAGCGGCTGTGGTTTTTGACGCAAACTCTGTCTCAATATCGGCAAAATAGCGGTTGCAGTGCCCCGGACATTCATTTCAATGAACAGGCAGGCCAGATCCTTTATGAATTCACCCATCTGCCTGACAAAAAAGATTTACAGCGGATGTTTGTCGACATCCTGAGTTTATTGCAAAAATTGAGCAATGCTGATTTTCTTTTGGGAACAATTAACCTGGACGAAAGTCAAACGAAATGGAGTATGGCTGCAATCAGGGAAAGGCTGAATAATCCCGCTTTCTATGAAGCCAATCAATTTGCCCTGGAGCATGTCTACTGGTGCTTTGCTTACCTGGAGAAAACATCATTGATAAACCGCTGCACCCAAAATATGGCGGTTCGTCATCTGGTTGAAACGGCGCTGATATTCTCTCAGGTTCCCGTCAACCGTATTGAAGTAGCGTTGAACGATCAACTCGATACCTACAGTCAGAAAGTACTCTGGCATTGGCTACTGTTTGATCCTGCCAAAGCCAGTCCCCTGGTGAACAAATACGTGAACTGGTTAGCTGACGAGACAATGGCCACACGTCTGGTGTCGCAAAATGGCCACATTCTGAAATACCTTGCTCCTGAATTACGCAATCAGCGGACAATAGTTTTTGCCGCCATCAAAAGCCACCCTGAGGCTATTACCGGTGCACCGGAATGCTTTAAAAACGACATTGAAATTATCGATTACGCCTTGGCAAATACAACAAAAAAAGATCCGGAAAAAATAATTGCCTTTATAGGGACAGAGCTATCATCAGATCCTGTGATTTTTCAGCGCTTATTAACCACAGCGGTTGAAAACACATCACAGGCTCTTTCCTGTAATGCGGCATCTGAGTATCTGGAACAAGATCCTGGATTCTATAAAAAGCTTCTTCTGTTAGCGATGGAGCGCAATAATAACGATGATTCCTATCGATTATCTCTTGAAATTTTCCGGAAAAACCTGCTGAACGACCATCAGCTTTATCGGCAACTGATTTTGAAGTTTTTGGCGCTAAGGGATGTCGGCAGGCAACTGGAATATTTTCCGGATTTGAATAATGATCGAGAGGTAGTGTACACAGCGGTTGGCTGTGACCCTTTTGCATTGGCATATGTCGGGCTTGAATTTCAAGCGGATAAAGCACTGGTCAAAGAAGCTGTCGGGAATATGGGGAGAGTTCTGGAATTTGCCAGTGAAGGACTTAAGGATGATGAAGACATCGTATTGGCAGCCGTCAAAAATAATGGGGTTGCTCTGGAATACGCCAGTGAACGGTTAAGAGCTGATCCGACAATTGTTACCGCAGCGCTGAAAAATTCAGGTTCTGCGCTGGCATATGCCGCCAGGCAATTCCGTGATGATCCGGATTACCTTTGGTTGGCTGTCAGTGACCATAACCCTACACGCCCTATTTACCAATATCTTAATGGGGATCAGTGTAAAAATAATGAATTATGTGCCATTGCCGTGTCCAAAATGCCCGTGAACTTTCAATACCTCGATAAGCAACTGAGAAATGATCAAGCGTTAGCGCAACTCGCCGTGCAAGGTAATGGTGAAATGCTCAGGTATGCCAGTGAAACGGTGCGTGGTCATGAGGGTACGGTCCGTCTGGCCGTTCAACAAAACGGTATAGCTCTTGAGTATGCCACCCCGGAACTGCGAGCCAATAAAGAGCTGGTCAAACTGGCGGTGCAGAATTCCGGCATGGCGCTGGAGTTTGCCAGTGACACGCTTAAGGATTGTCCGGAAGTGGTCAAACTTGCCGTGCAAGAAAATCCACGGGCGCTGTATTTTTCCAGTGACCATTGCCGCAATGATCCAGAGCTGGCCCATATCGCCTTGCAGAACAATGGCCGTGCCCTGCAATACGTTGGCCGTTCATTACAAAGCAAACCTGAAATCATTCAGGCAGCAATTGATAATATCGGGCCTGTTGCGGTAAGGTATTATCAACAATTTACCTAATGGCCCGTATGTCTCTGGCAGCCACTGCCCCCCTCATAGACTGTTGCCCATAAGTAGTTAACCAAATGAAATCGTATTTTCTGACTAAGTGATCAGTCACTCTGCGGCGTTACAACTCCGGTCACATAGCTACGGCTATGCTCCCTGCGTTGTGCCTTGCATAGTAACTGCCCACTTAACCAGAAAATACGATTCCATTTGGCCAACTACTTAAGCAAATACCTGGTAAAAGTCAGTTATCTAACTGGCGTGAAAAATATTTTGCTCTGTGCAACTTTTATAATTTTTTTTTGTCCATAGAGTTAAACCACCAGCACGCACCTTATTTTAGCCTTGATCAACCAATCAAAAGGGGAAGACGGTTCTTCAACTTGCGGCTGAATCTGGCCGGCAGGAAATCCTGGATAAGTTGCTGCAGCATAACGTGGGCGTCAACGCTCAGGACAACATATCAGGACAACAATAGTAAGAGCGTTATTAAAACTGACCGACTTGTTACTGATTTATACAAAAGTAACTGGTTAAGCTTATTTCTTCGAAGTTTTCTCTTTACATCGAATAAAAAGCAATATCGAAGCCGCCGAGTCGCTTAATTGAATTGATACGTTTGTACTTTTAATTGTTCGACCGTGTCTGCTTTTCAAATGTCATGCCTCTATAAACATATTTAATAACTACACAGCGGATGTTGCCATGGTTAATGTACGGTCGGATTTTATTAGCCACTCTGTCACGGACTATAGTTCCACATGTTTGCCTGACGGCAAGGATGGCAAGAAAGCTGACATCGCTGGTGGTGTAATTCCGGTATCAGGCACTTTAAAAAGACAGTGTGAAGTTACCGCGACGGTTACGACGTTTACTCCTCCTGGCCGTGCTGACCACGAAATCAATGCAACATTTGCCACGCGATTAAAAATCAGGCGCTGTACTGAATCGCAGCTGACCGTTGATTCCCCGACTATGCCAAACCGGAAATTGTTAGGTGGGAAAGGGATGTTTCTGACCCAGATGAAGAACGCAGGATTAGATGTCCCGCCATTTCGCTGCATTGAGACAAGCATCGTGCAGAACCTTGAGGCGCTTCCATTCGATGCCAGCCCATTGCTGGCCACGCTGGAGGATGGCCATGAGTTTCCCCATACAACGGCCAGTCTGGTGAATATAAGACAGTGGATTACCCAAATGGCTCCACCAGGCAACCCAGCGGGCAAGCCAACAACAAGACAACAGCGCTGGCTCGATGCGCTTTCTTCGTTTATTGCTGGCCCGGAGTTTTATCAGCAAATAAGCGCTCTACCCATTGCTGACCAAATACGCACTATTCATCAGGATTTATGCACCGACCTGGCGAAGTCTGACAGCCCGATTATCGTGCGCAGCTCCGGCGTGGCTGAGGATTCGTTTGGTAACGCCCAGGCTGGCAAGTACCAATCCCTGGTGCATGACCAGGCGGATATCGTGGCAACGTGTCTGAAAGTGCTCGCTTCTGCTTACCGTCCCGTGTTTTTTTCCCCAACAGCCCCGCAAGGGATGGCAATTATCCTGCAACAGTGCATTCAATCTTCCGTTGGCGGGGTCGGCATGAGTTATCGCGGCATTGATGACGGCACGTTATTGATCGAGTGTGGGCCGGGGCAATCCAAGACGGTGGTGTCTGGTCAATACGGTATCACACCCCATAGTTATGAGATTAAGCGCAACGGCGAGCAATGGGAGGCCACCTTTACCCCCGGAAATCCTGAGCGTGGATTCATTCTGAGGCGCAATGACCAGGGTGGCTATGTTGAAGAGTTGAGCACATTTGAACCTGACACTGCAGCTTCCGACTTCATTGGCAAAGAGCAACTGGACCGTCTGGTTCAGGGGTGCAGAAAGCTGGAAAACCTGTTGCTGTGCCCTGTGGATTTTGAATTTGCCATTGACCCGGATGGCCAGGTCTTGTTTTTTCAGGTACGTCCGATTACCTGCCTGCCCGGCGGCTGCGATTTTTCCATGGCATCGCCCGCCCGGTTTCTGGATCAGGGCATCCCGGTCAGCGACGGTTGTGGCTCAGGGTTGGCGCTGGCCATCAGCGGTCCGGTCAACGGCAGCAGTCTGCCGGACCACGTCATCCTTTTTTGTGACCATGGCGGTGACTGGCTGCTGGCTCCTGAGGTTCTGGCGAAAGTAAGGGGTGTTGTCTTCAACAAATGGGCCAATAACGACCATATATCCATCAGCCTGAGGCAGGAAGGCATACCCTGTGTGGGGATCAATCAGCCTCAATGGTGGCCTGATAATGGTGCACCGGAATGGGTAACGCTGGTGTGTGGGAAGTTTCAAAAAGAGTCCGGCGGGTTTTTATTGTCGGGTGATCGGGAACAGGAGTTATTGAGTCTCAGTGGCGAATCTGCCAGCCCCGATTATCAAACCGCCCAGGCTTACCAGCAGGCATACCACCCTGCGGTGCCGGAAGACGAACCATCGGTAGCACGCCAGTTCTCATGGCTGGGTGAGCAAAACACCAGACTCCTGAATTTTCTCGGAACTGAGCGGCTGATTCATTTATGCCTGTCCAAAACCGGCGCAGTCCAACTGAGCATGCACCCCGAGCGACGGGAGATTTTGCAGGGATGTGACCAGGAGATCCGCCACTTTATGCAAGAGGCCGAGGCTTTTCTCCTTGGCTACGCTCAGTTTTTAATGCTGGGCGCAGGCGCTGATCCTAACCTTAAGCAGCAATACCAGGCGGAGTTAAGACAACTTCGCAGGCAACTGGCACTGGTACACAAAAATGTTGAACAAGCCCTTGCCCACGTCACCAGACCGTTCCTGACTGGCGCGGAGTTACCGGCCAGGGGTTCGGATTTTCAACAATGGCTGGTCCATTGCCAGTTATTAAAAGACCACCTGCAACGGCTTGAAGCTGTCAATCAGGCGCACAAAATCGAGAGCGTCCATGAACTGATTCTATGGTTGCACAAATGTTTTCTGACCAGGCTCTGGCCCGTGGCTACCGCTTCAGGGCAGGGTGAAGTGAGCACAATGAGGGGGCCTTTGCATGACTATATCGATATTGTTGACTTTGCAACGTCTCAGGAACAGCCATTATTCGATAACACATGCCGTGACGCTCTCAGGCAATTCGTGGCCGAAAATGTGACCGTTCTCAATATGCCAGATTGTACCCGGTTGTCGATCCAGCTCGGACATCATGCGTGTACCATCGACCTGCTGGAACAAGCCGACGGTGGCAAACAACGGACCTTTCGGCTGTGTTACTCTGAGGCACTGGCCCATTCATCAAAAGAACAACGACATGGAAAGTTTCAGCGGCTGTGGTTTTTGACCCAAACACTGTCTCAATATCAGAAAAATAGCGGTTTCAATGCCCCGGACATTTATTTCAATGAACAGGCAGGCCAAGTCCTTTTTGAGTTCACCCATCTTCCTGACAAAAAAGATTTGCAGCGGATGTTTGTGGACATCCTGAGTGTATTGTCCAAGCTGGACGATATTGATTTTCTTTTGGGCACATTGAATCTGGACGAAAGTCAAACAAAATGGAATATGGCTGCCATCAGGGAAAGGCTGAATAATCCCGCTTTCTCTGCAACCAATCAATTTGCCCTGGAGCACATTTACTGGTGCTTCGCTTACCTGGAGAACACATTATTGATAAACCGCTGCACCCACGATATGGCGCTCAGTCATCTGGTGGAAGCGGCACTGATATTTTCCAAAGCTGGCATCAATGAAATTGACGTCGTGTTAAACGGGCAGCTGGCAACATACAATCAGACATTGCTTTGGCATTGGTTACTTTCTGATCCCGCCAAAGCCAAGCCTCTGGTTAACAAATACGTTAACTGGTTAGCTGACGAGACAATGGCTATGCGTCTGGTGTCGCAAAATGGCCACATCCTCAAACACCTGGCGCCTGAACTACGCAATCAGCGGGCGATGGTTTTTGCCGCCATCAAAAGCCACCCCCAGGCTATTGCCGATGCGCCAGAGTCTTTTAACAACGATATTGAACTCATCGAATATGCCCTGGCAAATACCACAGAAGATCCGGGAAAAATATTTGCCTTTATAGGGGCCGAGCTATCATCAAATCCTGAGCATTTCCGGCGCTTGTTAACCACAGCGGTTGGCAACACGTCACATGCTCTTTGCTGTCATGCAACAACTGAGTATCTGGAACAAGATCCTGAATTCTATAAAGAGCTGCTTCTGCTGGCCAGGGAGCGCAATCATAACGACGATTCCTATGGATTATTTGCCAGGATTTTCAGGAAAAACCTGCTTAATGACCAGCAACTTTATCGGCAACTGGTCTTGAAGTTTTTGGCGCAAACGGATGCTGGCAACCAACTGAAAGATTTTCCGGATTTGAATAATGATCGAGAGGTAGTGTGCACGGCGCTTGGCTCTAACCCTTTAGCATTGCAATATGTCGGGCTTGAATTTCAAGCGGATAAAGCACTGGTCAAAGAAGCTGTCGGGAACATGGGAAGAGTTCTGGAATTTGCCAGTGAAGGACTTAAGGATGATGAAGACATCGTATTGGCAGCGGTCAAAAATAATGGCGATGCTCTGGAATACGCCAGTGAACGGTTAAGGGCTGACCCGACAATTGTTACCGCAGCGCTGAAAAATTCAGGTATAGCGCTACTAGCTGCCAATAAGCAATTCCGTAATGATCCGGATTACGTTTGGTTGGCTGTCAGTGATCATCACCCCTCTTTACGCCCTATTTGCCAATATCTTGATGGGGACCAGTGTAAAAATCATGAATTAATGTCGATTGCTGTGTCGAAAAAACCCGGGAACTTTCCATTCCTCGATGAGAAACTGAGAAATGATGAAGCGTTAGCGCAACTGGCCGTGCAAGGTAATGGTACAGTGCTCAGCTATGCCAGTGAAACGCTGCGTGGCCATGAGGATACTGTCCGTCTGGCCGTTCAACAAAATGGTATGGCACTTGAGTATGCCAGCCCGGAACTGCGAGCCAATAAAGAGCTGGTCAAACTGGCGGTGCAAAATGTCGGCATGGCGTTGGAGTTTGCCAGTGACGCACTTAAGGATTGTCCGGAAGTGGTCAAACTTGCCCTGGAACAAAATCCGATGGCGCTACAGTTTGCCAGCGACCATTGCCGCAATGATCCAGAGCTGGTCAACATCGCCTTGCAGAACAATGGTAGAGCCCTTCTGTACGTTGGCCCCTCATTACAAAGCAAGCCTGAAATCATTGAGGCAGCAATTGATAATATCGGACCTTTTGTTGTGGCGTGTATTCAACAAAAAATTGATTGATGCCATATTTAGAATTGGTATAACCCGGTTTTCAGCTACAAGGCAACTTGAAATAGCGTAGCAGGGACGAAAATGGCGGCAAAGGCGGCGGTGGCTCAAGCGATGAGTCATGCTTTGATACAGACGATGATTCAGAATATGGATCAAAAGACTCATAAGGAACAGAAAACGCCAAAATAGAATGTGGCCCCGAATCCACTTCATTCGATGATGCGCCGAGATAGCCTCCCTCAGTCTCAACAGTAACCACTTTCTTATGGTGCGGCCCTGGTTGCTCAGTCACATTCTCTCGCCCAAGTAGCGGCTGTTTCATGACTAATGGGGCATTTTCCGACGGTTTTGGGCAGCTTACCTCCGCCAGGCACGCTTTCACAGACCGTGAACACTTGTAGCACCCCTGACACGGATCAGAATTGATAACGTTCTTTGCCGCATTCCGGACGGCCGTAAAAAAATGTCCTTTTTCGGAATTCCCAACAATGTTCATATAAACCTCTAGAATCCTGCCAGAGCGAAAATTGATATTATTATTTGTAAAAAATTTTAGACCGTTAATTTCTGAAAAGATTCCATTAAATAAATTTATTTACTCTGAACTTTTTACCAATACTAAAGTCCAGCAAATTGTAGTGACGCATGCCTGTTGTTTCTTCGTGAAGCAGTCTTTTAGAGAATTCCCAATAACGGATCAGGCCACAATCTGAGTAGTTGCAATCATTTCAAATAAAAATCACTTTTCCCACGAAAATTTAAGGATATTATAAAAATGAATTTTGTTTTGGTTACCAGGAAATAACAGCAAGTTCAATACCTCAAGACATTGGAATGAATCAAAGTGCAGATCCGGTCGACTCCGCAACTTCCGCTAATTTGTGGCATTTTTCCGGGATACCTTTGAACAAACTCGGTGATATTTCTACTCATCTGAGCTGTGGTGAGATTTTGGAGTTGCAAAAACAGCGCAACCCGGCGGCGATTACCTCCCGTGGCATCAAGGAAAATACTCCTCTTAAACGCCTGTATGCCAGCCCTGATGAAGCTCAAACAAAGCTGAATTCAATTCAGCCCTTCTGGCAATGACATTCTGGTCACTTCCAAAAGTGGTGGCACAATGTTTGGCATTGACGACAACGGCAAAGTCAGATGCCAATATTTATATCCAAACTGCAACCACAAACAGAAAGTGCTTGCTGCCTTCAGTGAGGCTGGAGATCATGCGGCTATTTTCACCGAGACTGTGTATTCAGACGAAAACACTCTGAAAATCATTGGCCGTCTGGGTGACCGTTGGCAACAGGTGGGGTCCCTTAACTACCCCTGCGGATTTAAGGTCAAATTCAGTAAGTCAGCACGGCATCTAATGATCCACACTAATGACCAGAAAATCATACTCTGGAGTTTGAACGACACAGGCACCTATGTTGAAAAGAACGTAATTCATGGCCAGCCGTTATCTTTGTATACGGCATTTAGTGCATCAGAAAACATCTTGCTGACCGTCAATCATAACAATGGCCTTGTCCAAATCCTGAGTTATAACAACAGTCGAGACCAATGGATAATCCTAGAAAAAGGTTATTATGGTGATGCTGATCTGAAAGTCTGCTTGAGCGATGACCCGGCATCCAACTGTATTATGATCAATGAGCGTATGAAGGACGGTCAGAATAATGTTTATGTCGTGCATGTTAGCAATGAAGCCCGTTGCCAATTTAAAAAAATCCAGTCAAAAGAGAAAATTTATCATGCCAGTATCATCAGCCCATCAGGGCGCTATGTTCTGACCACACATGATGGTAGCGATGGACTATCAGCCATGATCTGGAGTTTTGACAGTGAGGGTAATTCGATGGTCAAAGCCAGGATCTACCGCCCTGCATCTGCCAACAAACATTTCTGGATCAATGAAGCCATATTCAGCGCTTCGGAGCAGATGCTTCGGCTTTGCTCGGAATATCGTAATTCGACAACGATCATCCTTTGGGGGTGTGATGATAACGGCTTATGGACCGAGAGAGGCGTTATTGACCATGCTGTCAATGATGTAGACAGCGATGATACTGTCCACAGCCACGCAATGCTCCAGATATTGGCCCAGGACGAGGACGGAGTCTTTAAAATCCACGGCTACGACAGCAATGGCCATTGGTGTAAAAAAGCAGTTGGAAACACTGGCACCAAACTCTCTACAGGCAGTTTCAGCCCCTCTGGACGAGTGCTGTTTACCTGTGATGACGACAGAAGTGCCAGCATCTGGAAGATCACACCCTCAGAGTAATACCGGGTGAGGGAGGAACTTTTCCCGGTTTACAGCATCAAATGTAGTGGATTGTTCGGACTTACTAACATAAAAACTAACTATTTATATGTTTACTATTCATCCCGGTGCTGCGGGTTATGAGCAAAATTACCATTCGCCAGCCAGTGATCATTCTGTAGTAACTGCTCAAAAAAGGCTGGCAAATTCTACAGACAATCTTCCACAGTTCAGTGAAATACGTAATGTCACGCCCATCACTGATTGTGTCCGCTACCTGAAGCAATCGGCACCGCCGGTTGGCGACGCGTTTCATTTATTCGACTCCGGGGACAAGAAGGATGAATTGATCCGTTTCTATCGGCAAAAGACCGGCAACGGGTTTCTTTTTGTTATCCGGCATCCGGACGACCTGGATCATCACCCATTAAGAAGGCTGCACTATTACCCTGTTCCCGGAAGAAAAACCGAACATCCCGGGCTTATTTATCAGTCGTTGCCCATCACTCTGATTTTTGATTGTGACAACCTCAGACCCAGACAGCTGGCCTCATTGAATGAGCTGTTGGAGAACCCACCCCGGCTGGATGGCAGGCCCATCAGCACAACAGTCAGCCGGGTTGTTCTGGCTAAAGCACGTTTAATACGCCAGCCTGACGCTCCTGGTCCGGATTTCTGGCGTCGGATATTTGCCTTGAATGGACCTTCTTCAGCACCCGTCAACTCCCCTTGTCCCAACCATGAGGCCATTGTTCGGTCCGTAAGCCATCGCACCGAGCCGCCAGAGCCCGGGAGTTTGCAGATTCACTGTGCTGGTCAGGATATCTTTGCCCGCCTGTTTGGCAACCTGACCATCAATCGTGCGGGAGAACAGTATTTCCGCAAAGGGATGATCGACAGCCAGCCAGAACCTGTCACCCTCTGTCTGGTGGACCCTCCGGATGCCGGGAGCCGATTCTGGCAGTATTTGTCTGACATTCTTGAGCAAGGCTACTTCATCGCCAATGGTGAACGGGTGAAGCTGCCAGCATCGCTGGTTTTGCAGCAATATCACACCCCGACAGCCCATATCCGGGCATTCAAACAAGCAGTAACCAGCACACCGGTGTTACCCGAAAAAAGCTGTGGGATTATCAATACCCATAATTTCGACGCGATCTTCAGTGATCTGTCCGCACAGGAAAACACGCTGCAACAAACCGATACCTTTCAGAAGGTGGCCAGTGAATTTGACCAGCTGTTCATTACCGGTGAGTTGACCGATCAGCAATGGCGGGTCCTGAAACAACGGGCGGAATCACTGCCTGTTCCCCCCAGGTTGGTGACCGGCGCTTTGCCAAAGCCCTCCGGTGACGGTGTTGTCCGGCTGTATACCGGCAATGTTGCCCATATTGCCAGCAACGCCCACCGCTATCACCTGGCCAAAGGGCAGCAATGGGAGGAGCTGTGGTTTACCAGCAAACTGAAACTTTCCGGTAAGTTGAGTTTCCGGCTGAGTCATTCCCCCTTATTGCTCAGGCTCCTTGCGGGTGAACCGGTGGTGCTGACCGGACTGGAACATACCCCGGTTCTGGCAGGGCACCTGGAGTCATTGCTGGCACCTGAGCCCTATCTCTGGATTTACGGCCAGAAAATTGCTCTGCCCAATTGTCAGCTCCATATTGTCTGGCCCGGTCACCGTTTACTGGACCAGAGTTTCTGGTACCAGCGTTGGCAGCAACAGGATGTCGGGGATAGTCAGTCAACCAGCCGTGCCGAACCCGCCCAATCCATTATCGCCGGCCATCCTGGGGCTAAGGAGCGATTAAGCCGTCTTCTGAAGAGCATTCGGCTCTTGCCCCTGAGCCCGAACAAAAGCTACCCGGTCATTCCGGTTCAGGCACCTTCTGAGTTCCTGGCACTGCTTGAGGCTCAGCTCCACATTGAACAGCGTCTGGATCGTGCCGAGACTCTGGACCTCTTCCACTGGCGCAAGGCCCTGAATAAGTTACTGGCCCATCCCGTGCGCGGTGATTTTGTTATTTACAGTTTTGTCAAAGCACAGATCAGCGCCCAGTTTCCGGATCACATGGCAGGGGTTGATCGGGATGGCATTGCTGCCATCCTGGAAACCATGCCTGCCCAGCAGGGCCCACGGGACCTGTTAGCTAATTTCTGGCCGTTAGCCCGTTATATGGCCCCTGCACTGGCCGACTGCCTGCCTGCTACTTTACAAGAACGCCCTGTCCATGGCTGTATCGTCAGGATGGCTGCCGTTATCAAAGCAATATTCACTGAAGAGGGCGTCAAGGCACATCATTTGTCGGTGCGGGATGGCAACATCCAACCCTGTCACGGCCATCGTCTGCGCCTGCTTTACGATGCCCTGCTGGCCTTTGCCAGAGACAGCCACCACCGGGGGCTCCCGGTGCATCAGCAAGCCATGGTCCTGAACCATCAACTGTCAGCCATTACCCAGTGTCATCCGTCTGAGCCAACCCCGCAGCTACAGCAGCATCTGCACCAGCAGCTGCTGCGCTACTTTCCTGAACAGCTGCTGACAACCTCGTTGTCAACACTGGCCACGGAGTGGCTACAGGCCAGCCATGGTCATAAACAGCAACAGGCCAGGCGGCTGGAGCAGCTGATTGCCATGCTCGATAAGCATAAAATTATTGAGCTGACCGGTCCGGCGGGTACCGGTAAATCCTGTCTGGCCGTTGCCACCGGGCAGGCAATGCAGAAACTGCAACACGCATCAAAGCATTGGCTCGTTGCGGCCATTGGCGCAAAGCTTGGCCAACAGGCAGTGACAACACTGACTCTGGGACCAAACACCACATGGGAGTATCTGTACGGCTCCATGACCCTGAAGAAAAACTGGTTGGGGCACCTGGCTTCTCATTCGCTACCCGGCCAGCTAACGGATTGGGCCAAAAGTTCCGAACCGGGCCTGCTGGTTATTAATGAAGCCAACCTGGTGCCGCAAGGGCTATTGTCGCCGCTGAGTGGTCTGCTGGAATCGCCTCCCAGGCTCTGCGTCAATGGCCAGACGATCGGGCTGACAGAAAAACACCGGGTTTTGCTCACCGGTAATCCAGAGAATTATCCGGGGCGGCATCTGGATCCTGAATTGAAAAGCCGGATTCTGAACCTCTATTACCGGCCACTGCCCCAGTCCATCCTGAAAGAAGCCATCATTGCACCACTTATGCCGGATGGCTGGCCCATGGAAGTGAGATCCACCGCGTCGGCCACCATTCTGTCTCTGCTCGCTGAGTATAAAAAACTGTTATCCAAAGACTACGAGCTGACACCAAGGGATCTGAACGACATCATGGCCCGGTTCAGAATGATCACTGTTGGTACACCCTGCCCCACCAGCAATGAACAAATATTCGCACTGGCTGCCGAAGCGTGTCGGCAAAGTCTGGGCGGGCGGATCGACCAGGACCGGCGATCGGAATGGCAAGCGCTCAGAGCTTACTGGTGCAGCGGTGGCCAGGCTGACGATCAGGTGCTTGACCGACACCAGCAGGCTTTCCAGCAGTTTTTCAGCCAATTGACAGTGGTGAATCAAAAGCGACCGAAGCCTTTGGTCATCAATACTCCGGCCACCAGAGACTACATAAAAACCTGCTGGCAATTTCTGCAACTCAGGGAGCCGGGAAGGGTTGCCATGGTGGTGGAAGGGGCTGCCGGGTGGGGTAAGGATGCCCTGTTACTGCTGACCCTGACCACCTGGCAACAGCAAACCGGTAAAGGCTATCAGCACCTCAATGGGACACCAGACCGGTTTAACCAGTTCGTGCAGGCTTTTAACCGTGCCTGGCGTCTGGGTGAGGTGCTGGTGGTCAGTGAACTCAATATTATTCCTTCCGGGCCATTGGAAGAGTTTCTCAATGACCGCCTGCCGCTGCCTCACAAGGATGGGTTCAAATTGATTGGTACCGTTAATCCGCCCACCTATCCCGGACGGACGGCATTCCCGCCGTCATTGACCAGTCGATTTACCGGCGTTCATATCCACCATGATACCCGGGATGACTACCGGCTCAGGCTGCAAGCCATGGGGGTATCAGAGGAACTGAGTCGGTGGCTGACCGCTTGCGCCCATGGCATCAATGACAATCTCCGGCAGCAACGCCTTACCCTTGAGCTGACGCTGCCGCAGCTGCTTCAGGTCGCCGATCGATTGACCCGCATCTCTATGGGGCAGTTGCCTGAGTATCTGCGCCGGGAGTGGCGACCCTATTTGGACAGCTGCCAGCCTAAATTTGAATGGCCCTCTATTCCCGGCCAGTCAGCAGAAAAAGAATCTTCCAGAGGTTCGGCATCACCGAAGACTTTCAGCCTGGGAATTCCCCCTGAAGTGTCTAACGAATATTATGTAACCCGGTTTTTTCCTGGTCAGTGGGATTGCGCGCTGTATCGACTGGAGCTGTTCACCGTCAGTGTGACCACTGATCAGAATTTAGTGCGAAGCCCGTTGCCAGAGCGTCCTGTCGATCAGAGTTTTCTTTTGCCAATGTTAGCCGGGCGCAGTCATCTGAAAAGCGATGAAACCACCGGACGCCTGATACTGAAACCGGGCAGCGAATGGCAGCCATTGCCATCACTGACGGCCGCAGACCGTTTAACCGGTCTGCACACCATCCCGGCAGAGGCACTGGAGCTGGCACAGGACAACCAGACTGGCCAGTACTTTATCCGTTCCCGGTTAACCGAACCGGTGGCTGTGGGCTTTATTATCAAACCCGATCCGAAGTACTTTAAGCCGTTAACGTCGGCCGATCCCATCGAAACGCAACCCCGGCGATGCCCATCCCTGATCAAAGTACATCTGGATCAGGAGGTTTTCAGCCAGCAACCAGGGCACTTTCCGGGCTATCGGAAGTTGCGGGAAATAGGGCAGATAAGGAATCTGTCCGAACGGCTGCTGGCCCTGATTGATTGGTTCAGAGCGTTTTCTTACGAGCATAACTTTGTCGAAACCGGCATCAGCCTGGTCAAGCGATTGTTGCAGGAGCAGCAGGGCAGCTGTCACCACCGTGCATTTCTGTTTCAATTACTCTGTCTTTACTGGGGTATCGAAGCCCGGATAGTAAAATCGGAATCACATGATTTTGTTGAGGTCAGATCCTGCAATGGGTGGCGACTTTGCGATTTATGGGGCATCGAAAGCATTGTCACATTCTTACCTGAGCCGAAATGGGTGGGTATCTACGTATCAGTGCCGACGCCGCCAGTCAAGCCAACTGTCGGACAAGCTACAGGCAGTCATGCCTCCGGCTGGAACCGGCTCCTGTCACTGGTCATCTCCCTGTGCCAGCAATGGCAATGTTCTAAATTCGCACTGCCTCAAGAGGCCAATAGCCTTGTCAAAGATGCTGTTCTGGAAGAGTTCCGGAAAAATTTCCGCCCTATCCCCATGAGCAGGCACTTGTCAGCCCGACGTTACAATAGTTCGTCAGAACACAGACCTCTTATCACCGCATTTGATATTGCCTACCATCTGGCACCGGAACAGTATCTGCAGGCAGCCAGACACGCCATTGACCATTTTGATACCCTTGCTCCTCCTGAAAGGAAAGCCATTATTGACTGGAGCCACTGTATGCTCATCTGGTCAAAAAATTATCAATCGCCAAAACAGCATGATTTCTGTCGGTGGTCGGAGTTTGCCTGGCAACTGTATCTGCACAGCCCGAATGACTTTCCCGTTCTGCCTGTTCAAAGCCTGCAGGCCGTGACCCGGTTCAATCTTGATCATGATGGTACGGCGCAAAGACTGGACCAGCGCCTGTTCCGGGTAGAGTCCATCGACAGAACCTGGCTGAAAAATGTCAGGGACAGTCCGGAGGCCGACAACTTTTCTCTGCTGTATGACTGGGAAACATTGCCTCAGATGGCTGTCACCGATGTTTATTGGAGCCATTCCTCCCGGGGCAGACTGGATCTTGCCCGACTGATCCGTGGTGAGCCCTGTTTTCCGGAGAAATCAACCTGTTACCTGGAGACCAACACCCTGATGCTGTCCAGTCAGTTTTTGATCGACAGGGCGTTGGATGCCCTCAAACTGGCCACCAATCGACAGACCGGGGCACTGTTTCGTGATGAACTCCCTTACCAACCTGGCACATTCTTAATTGATTACATTGATCATGCAGAACAGAACCGGCAGTTAATTCGCCTGATCAGCGATCAACGCTCTGCTGAAATATATACCCCGGTGATATGCAAAGACCTGGAAAAATTCCGGGTGTTAATCGTCGGCAACTTCTGTGACCAGGTCACCATCTTTGAAAGTCCGGCAGGGCAAAATTTTAACTTGATCGGCAGTGGGATTTTTTCTCCGGGTATTGCTCTGGATTGCCAGGAGTCACTGAGAAAAATAAAACGCTTAATCAATGAGCCTGATGCCAACACTCTTTTTAACCGCAAATAACAGTACCCAATCAGGGAGGAACTTTTCCCGTTTTACACCATCTAAGTAGGCTGACGGATCGCAATTACTATCAGAAAAGTACTATTTTCATGTTTCCTGTTCAGCCTGGTGCCGTAGTTAATGTGCACAAGCAACCCGCCAATCACCCCGCTCAAAAAAGTTTGGCAAATTCCCCAGACGATTCTTTACGGCCCGGTAACACCGATAAAAAAACACGAGTAACAGCAGTCTTGTCGGTCAAAAATGAGCAGCTGCATGTTACCCAACAAGTGTCAGCGAAGAGTGCACATAACAGCCCAATCCGAAACGTCACGCCCATCACAGATTGCATCAGCCACCTGAAGCAATCGGCATCGCCGGTTGGTGATGCGTTTCATTTTTTTGAATCCATTGATGCAAAGGATGAACTGATCCGTTTCTATCGGCAAAAGACAGACGCCGGGTTTCTTTTTATGATCCGGCATCCGAACGACCTGGATCATCACCCGTTAAGAAGGCTGCACTATTATCCAACTCCCGGACAAAAAAACGAGTGTCCCGGGCTTATTTATCAGTCAGTGCCCATTACCCTGATTTTCGATTGTGACAACCTCAGGCCCAGACAGCTGGCCTCATTGAATGAGCTGTTGGAGAATCCTCCCCGGCTGGATGGCATCCCTATCAGCACGACAGTCAGCCGGGTTGTTCTGGCCAAAAATGATTTAATATACCAGCCGGATGCTCCCGGACCGGATTTCTGGCGTCGGATATTTGCCCGGGACAAATACTCTTCAGCAACCTTCAATGTCACCCCGACCGCTGTGCCATCCTGGTCAGTAAGCCAGCGCACGGAGCCGCCAGAGCCGGGGAGTTTGCTGATTCACTGTGCGGGTCAGGATGTCTTTGCCAGCCTGTTTGGCAACCTGGCCATCAACA